>JABAYK010000098.1:31827-55546 GCA_018609045.1 Flavobacteriales bacterium | reverse complement strand
GTTTTATACTCGTTTTGGATTGTTTCGGTGAATTCTTTCACAAATTCTTTAACATCAGCTAATTTATTAGCAGAAACAGCCCCTGTTAAAAAACCTTCTCTAGGTATTGCGTTTCTCAAACTACCGCCATCATAATCTGAAACTTTAAATCCGAATTTATTTGAGATTTCGTTGGTTAATCTAAATAAAATTTTGTTTGAATTACCTCTTTGTAAATGAATTTCTACACCCGAATGACCTCCCTTTAATCCAGTTAAACTAAACATTAAACCAACGTAATTTGTATCGAGATTAGTTCTAGAAATTGGCATGGTTACATTGGTATCAATTCCTCCAGCACAACCAATACACAATTCGCCTTCATCCTCATAATCCATGTTCAGCAAAATTTCTCCTTTTAACCAGCCTGGCTGCAAAGAAAATGCGCCTGTCATTCCTGTTTCTTCATCAATGGTAAAAAGTGCTTCTAAGGCAGGGTGAGGAATATCTGTCGACTCTAAAATAGCCATGCTTGCTGCTACTGCCATTCCATTATCAGCACCTAGTGTAGTACCATCAGCTGTAACCCATTCGCCATCAATTAAAGAACGAATTGGGTCTTGGTCAAAATCAAAAACAGTATCAGAGTTTTTTTGGTGTACCATATCTAAATGGCTCTGTAAAACAACTGTTTTTCTGTTTTCCATACCAACAGTGGCAGGCTTTTTAATCAAAACATTTCCGGCTTTATCTCTTGTGGTATCTAATCCCAATTTATTTCCAAAATCAAGCATAAATTGAATTACGCGTTCTTCCTTTTTAGATGGACGAGGAACTTGATTTAATAATTCAAAATTTTTCCAAATTCTTTGGGGAGCTAATTCAGCAACTTCTTTGTTCATATTTTATGGGTTTTATTTTTATTTGATATCCCACAAATGTAGCAATCCCATATTTTTGAAGCCATGCAAACGCAATTACCTTTAGCAGAAAGAATGAGGCCTAAATCTTTAAACGATTATGTGGGCCAAACCAAATTGGTTGGCAAAGGTTCTTTTTTACGCCGTGCTATTGATGATGGATTTGTACCTAGTATGATTTTGTGGGGACCTCCTGGAGTTGGTAAAACCTCTTTAGCACAAGTAATTGCCAATACTTTAAAACAATCTTTTTTCACGCTTAGTGCTATTTCATCTGGAGTTAAAGATGTTAGAGAAGTTATAGAAAAAGCAAAAAAGCAAACCTTTTTCAACCAAGGACGGCCAATCTTATTTATTGATGAAATTCACCGATTTAGCAAATCTCAACAAGATAGTTTACTGGGCGCTGTAGAGCAAGGCGTAGTTACTTTGATTGGCGCCACAACCGAAAACCCATCATTTGAAGTAATTTCTGCGTTGCTATCAAGATGCCAAGTATATGTATTGGAAGAACTTACCAAAGATGAATTGGTGTTTTTAATAAATGAAGCTATAGAGAAAGATGAAATTCTAAAAACCAAAAAAGTTGATTTACAAGAAAACGGAGCTTTGTTAAGGGTTTCAGGTGGCGATGCAAGAAAACTTTACAATGCATTAGACATAATTGTAGAAGCTGCAGGCGATAAAGATGTTGTCATCAACAATGAAATAGTTTTAGAGATTGTACAAAAAAACATCAGCCGATATGATAAAGGTGGCGAGCAACATTACGATGTTATTTCGGCTTTTATCAAATCCATCCGAGGAAGCGACCCAAACGCAGCTGTTTATTGGTTAGCCCGAATGATTGAAGGAGGTGAAGACCCAAAGTTTATTGCGCGAAGGTTGCTAATTTCAGCCTCTGAAGATATTGGGTTGGCCAATCCAACCGCTTTGGTAATGGCAACAAACGCTTTTCAGGCTGTTCAAATGATTGGTTACCCAGAATGTGAAATTATTTTAAGCCAAGCAACAGTTTACTTAGCAACTTCACCAAAAAGTAACGCAAATTATATGGCAATAAAAAAAGCCAAAAGCTTTGTAAAAGAAACAGGAAATTTAAGCGTGCCATTGCATTTAAGAAATGCTCCTACCAAGTTGATGAAAGAGTTAAACTATGGCGAAGAATATAAATATGCCCACGATTTTCCGGGAAATTTTGTGAAACAAGATTATTTGCCTTCAGAAATTAAAGACCATAAGTTTTATGAACCTGGAAAAAATAAAAGAGAAGAAGAATTAAGAAACTTTTTGAATGTAAGATGGCAAGAAAAATACGGCTATTGAATGAGCTGTTTGTTAATTCTTTCTTGTATTTGAACCAATCTAAAAACTAGGCCTGCAACCAAACCGCCTGTTCCCTGCTCTATTACCTGCCAAGTTAAATCCATGGCTACATGCATCATGTTTGGTCTGCTGTTAAAAGAAATACCAAAAACAAAGGCAATTAAATAAACAAAAACACCTAATGGAATCCCGAAAATTAATCCGCGAGATATTTTGGTTTTGTTGATGTTAATATAGTTGATGGCTACTGCCAAAGCAAATCCAAACCCCATGTAAGCTATTGCTGCTAATAATAGAAATAGGTTTTTAGGATAAGTTAACCTTGCTAAGTCATTTAAAATAATGCCATGCCATACAAATGAAATTCCATACATGTATATGGAAGAAACAATCCAAGAGATGAAAAATTTTTTGTTTGGCATAATCGAATATCGACTATTTAGTCAAAATGATAAGCAAATATAGTGTTTCGCTATGAAACATAAAGTGTTATAAAAATTTAAAACTTAAACATTCAATTGTTGAAGTTTCTCTACTTTAGGGCGATTTTTAGAAAGTGTGAGGAAAAGCCTTTTTTTTATTTTTTTATTTTTCGTTTTAGGTTGTAACAGAGAATTTGGGAAACCATCTTGGGATGTTGGCCTCAAAGCCCCAATCATAAAAACCAGCATAAGTTTCGATAAGCTAATTAGGGGAAATGAGTTTTTTCGAGGTACCAATGAGGGTGATATATCTTATGTAAAATACCGTCAAAATTTGGTAAAATTGAAAATTGACTCTCTTTTTCAGTTGCCAGATACAGCCAATGTTCAAACATTTCAAATTCCGGTTGGACCAATAAATTTTGCTCCAGGCCAAATTTTACAAGAAGATACACTTAATACAAAATATAGGCTTAGTGGCATTGAACTTCACAAAACAAAGTTTAATTCTGGTTATTTGGCTTTAGAAATTATTTCTACAATTCAAGAAGAATTAGAGATTGAATACCTTATTCCATCATCAAATAAAAATGGTATTCCATTTAGCTTTGTTACCTACGCGCCGGCTGGCTCCAATGCAAATCCTACAATTTTTAAAGACACTTTTAATCTAAGTGATTACGAAATGGATTTAAGAGGCCAAGGAAAAAACAACTTTAATACAATAACCGCCTATTTTAAAACCGCAATTTCTCCTAATGGAAATAACGTGGCTATAAATGTTGGTGAATATGTTTCAATTAAAACTACTTTGGTTAATGCAATACCTCAATATGTGGAAGGTTATTTTAAAAACCAAAACTTTGAAGTTGAGAGACAAAGCTCTGATGCTGAAGTTTTTGAAATATTTAAATCTGGAAGTTTAACCTTTAGCAAACCTCAAATTAGTTTGTTTGTGAATAATGAACTTGGAGTTGATTTTGCTGCAAACTCTTTTAATATTTCAGGAGAAAATACTGCTACCAATACCGAAGTAAAACTTGAAACTAATGTTATTAATAACTTAAAAGTTTCTCGGGCTTTTAAAAATCCCGGTTCAGATCCTCCCTATCGTTCCAATAACGTCACCTTGCAAATAAACGAGACCAATTCTAACCTTCCACAAGTTTTGGCCAACCTGCCCAATAAAATTTGGTACGATGCCAGTTTACAGGTAAATCCACTCGGAAACATAAGTGGTTACAACGACTTTGTTTACTACGGAGCAGGAATAAATGTTGGCTTAGAAGTTTTGTTGCCACTTCAATTTGATGAAATAAACAACTTGGTTATTGCTGATACTTCTGAGTATGTTTTTACCAAAGAAGACGAGTACGAAAATATTACTGGAGGTTTCTTGCAATTTTTGGTCAATAATAAATTTGATTTTGAACTAACACCAGGCATAATTCTATACGATGAAAATGGTAATTATTTGGATACTCTTTTATCTCCCAATGTTGCTGTACCTAAACTTACACAAGTGAGTATTCCAGTGCCTGTAAACCAAGAAAAAATTGATTATTTATACCAAGGTAAAAAAATGCTTATTTGGATGAAACTAAATAGCAATCAAGAAAATGCTATTGAAGCAGACGTTAAAGATGAAGTAGAAATAACCCTAATTGCTGACTTTGATTATTTGGTGAAAATAGAATGAAAAAACTTGGTTTAACTTTCTTTTTCATGTTGGTTTTGGGACAAATTACTTTTTCTCAAGTTTTTAGATTTTACAATGATTTTGATTCTTTGAAAACTGAAGTAATTTTTCAAACCGAAAACTTTGTTCAAACTAACTTTCTAACCCATAAAGTAACTTCTGACATTATTTTTAGCCGATACATTACCAATGAAGTAATGGAGAAAATGCAAAACAAATTAGGCTCTAGAAATTTGCTGAATGCAGAAACTAGGCAGAGTTTGCAATTCAATTACAGAGTTGATTCAAATTTAGTTGTAGGGCTAAATGTAGCAGACAGAATTTTAGGTTATGGAAAATTTTCTAATGATGTTATTTACGTTTTGAGTTCAGGTAATAGGACTAGCCAAGCTGAAGTTTATGACTTTTCAGGCTCAAACATCAACCTATTTAAGTTTCAAGAGTTTGGGGTAAACCTTAAGTATAAGGTGAATAATATGCACCAAATAAACTTTGGGGTAAATTACCTAAACCTCGAAGCATTTAACCAAGTTCAACTAAAAAACACAACATTTAGCGTTAATGAATTAGGAACAGAAACTGAAATTTTACTATCAGGAATTGCCCAATTTTCAGATACTACAAACAAAAGTTTTATGGCCAACAATGGCGGTGGTTTTTCTTTGCAAGGGGCTTTTACAACTCATTTTTCAATACTTAAAAATCAGCCAAGAAAAGGGACTGCAACAATGTTTTTTAAAGATTTAGGTATGCTATATGCAAATAACCGAACCTTAACTTACGAGCAAAATGATGAAATATATAATTTTAATGGAATTTACATTGAAAATATTTCGAATTACAAGCCAAGGGTTTTTCGAGAGCAGAGTCCTGATACTATTTACCAAAAAATAATAAGTTCTGCCAAATTTGAAAAGGCCTCTTCTGCCCTACCTTGGTTAATTGGGTTTACTGTGGTTCAACCAGTTTTTGAAAAAAGTAATTTTAGCTTTGGAAGTTATTTTAGAAATATTTCGGGGAGTTTACCATTGTTTTACGGAAGCTTTGAAACCGAAATAAACCAAAACATTATACTTGAGGTCAATTCGAATGCAGGAGGATTTGGAAACTTTTCGGTTGGTGCCGGAGTTACAAGTACTTTTGATAAATTGAGAATAAAATTGAAAACAGCAAATCTCAACAGCCTTATTTTTAACCAAACACAAACAGGTTTAGGCATTTTTGCTGAAATAAATTACAAAATTAAGTGATGATAAATAAAATAGTAAGTGCAATAAAAAACAGCAATCAGTTCTTTCTTATTGCAGGCCCATGTGTGGTTGAAAATGAAAAACTATTGATGACTGTGGCAGAACAGGCCAACGAAATTACATCTAAGCTTGGAATTCCATATATTTTTAAATCATCATACAGAAAAGCAAATCGCTCAAAAGCTGATTCGTTTACGGGCATTGGCGACGAAAAATCTTTGAAACTATTGGCCAAAGTAAAAGCCGAGTTTGATTTGCCTGTATTAACCGATATTCATTTACCCGAAGAAGCAAGCATGGCGGCAGAATATGTAGATGTTTTGCAAATTCCAGCTTTTTTATGCCGGCAAACAGATTTACTAGAAGCCGCTGCCGAAACAGGCAAAATTGTGAACATAAAAAAAGGCCAATTTTTAAATGGCAATGCCATGCAATTTGCTGCAGAAAAAGTAACCCAAAAAGGCAATTCCAATGTTTGGCTAACAGAAAGAGGAACCACATTTGGTTACCAAGATTTGGTAGTAGATTTCAGGGGAATTCCGCAAATGCAAAGTTTTGGTTTTCCGGTAGTTTATGATGTTACACACTCATTACAACAGCCTAACCAAGGCTCTGGGGTTACAGGTGGCCAACCTCAACTAATTGCCACCATGGCCAAAGCAGGCATAGCTGCTGGAGCAGATGGACTTTTTATCGAAACCCACCCAGAACCAAGCAAAGCACTAAGTGATGGCGCCAATATGTTACCCTTAAACCAATTTCAATCTTTAATGGAAAAACTAACCCAAATTAAAGCTGTTTTATGAGGTTTTTAACCATCATATTACTGTTGATAGCTTCGGTAAGTTTTGGGCAGAATGATACGGCTTACTACAATTATTATGGAGGGACAAATAATGATGAATTTGAATCGGTTATTCAAAATAATGATGGCGGTTTTTCAATATTAGGAACAACTTCATCATTTGGAAATGGAGAAACTGATTTCTTGGTAATCAATTTAGACTCTAATTTAAATGAGGTAAATTCATTTACAATCGGTACAGATAAAATTGAAAAAATAAGTGAGTTCAAAAAAATAAATGACAATTTCTATTTTGCTGGTATTACAAATTCGTGGGGAAATGGAGAATTTGATTTGTATTTGGTAAAAACCAATTCAACCGGAGATATTATTTGGGAAAAAACAATAGGTTCAGTTTCTTGGGAAGAGTTTATTGATTTTGATATAGTTGAAAATTCACTTTTTGTTTTAGGTAATATTATTGACACTGATGTTAATTCAACTTATTTATTGAAATTAGATACAAACGGAACTATTACCAATAAAATAAAATTAGACTCAACAAATAATCATACTTATTCGAAAATTTTAACTTCAGAATCTAAAAACATAATTTTAAGTGGATATTTTGAAGATGGTTCCTCAACAAACTTTTTTCTCTCAAAATTTAATGCCTCAGACCAGTCTAACATTTTCTTTAATGAATTTAGTTTTAATATGAGTCAAAAAGTAGTTGAAGGAAATATTTTTGGAGATAAAATTTTTCTTGTTGGTGAAAGCAATTTTGTTTCACAATCATCTAATTTCGACTATTACCTGACTCAATTAGACACAAATGGAATTTTTTATTGGTCATCTCATTTTGGGTCTAGCACAGTGGGAAATGATATAGGAAATGATGTGGAATATTTTAATGATACAATTTACACTTTGGGCTCAACATCTAGCTATGGGGCAGGATTAAATGACTATTATTTCATGATTTGTAATAATTCAGGAAATTATATTAATGGAACTACCTACGGTTTTCAAAAAGAAGACATTGGAAAAAAAGTTATTAAAACCAAAAATTGGATTTATTTATTTGGTGACTCACAAGACTATGGAATAAATTACACCGACATACTTATTGTAAAGACAAAAAACATTTACACCAATCCTCCAAAAAAAATCATTCTAAATAATTTAGTTAATCCCAAAGTAATAACTATAGTAAACTCCGTTAATTCGAATGCTATTTTGAAATTTGATTATTTTGATATCTACAATACCCTTGGTCAAAAAATAACAACTCTAGAATTTGTACCAGGTATTTATTTCATAAAGTATTATGCAGATGGAAAACTTGTTTCTATAAAAAAGGAGTTTCTAAATACACCTATCAAATCCCCACAACCCTAAACTCTGTGCGTCGGTTATTGGCTCTGCCTTTTTCGGTATCGTTAGTATCAATTGGTTTGTTTTGACCATAGCCTTTAAAGCTTAACCTGTTGAGTTCAATTTGGTTTTTAAGCAAATAATTATAAACTGATTTAGCTCTATTTTCAGAAAGAATTTGGTTGTCTTTTGCTGAGCCAACATTATCAGTATGACCTCCAATTTCAATTTTTAAATCAGAGTTTTGTTGCAAAAAGGTTACTAGTTTATTAAGCTCCGCCTTTGATTCACCCGCCAATTTAAAACTTCCTGTTTCAAAGAAAATATTCTTTAATACAACTGATTTACCAATTTCAATTTTCTGTAAATCAATTACCATAGTTAAATAAACCTCTTCTCCAGTTTCAGATTTTAAGGTAAAGTTTTCTGAATGAAATAAATATCCTGCGGAGGTTACATTGGCTGCATAATTTCTATTGCTTGGCAAGGCTATTTTGTAAGTTCCATCTTTTTCATCGCTTAAGGCAGTTGCAACTACTTCTTCGGTACTTAAGTCAACCATTTCTAAAGTTGAATGAAGTCCCTTTTTGGTAACCATATCTCTAACCATTCCTTCGGCATAACCTACTGCATTTGGCCTAGCATCTTCATATAACTCAAAAGCATAAATATCTAGTTTACCAATGGTTTCTTCTCTATCTGAAGTAAAGTATGCCTTATTGCCTTTAGGGTTTACAATTAGGCCATGTTCATCGTTATAAGTGTTAATTGGGTAACCTAAATTTATAGGAGTTCCCCATTCGCCATCTTCGTTTTTTCTTACCAAAAAAATATCAAAACCTCCCATGCCAGGATAGCCATCTGAGGCAAAATATAATGTTTGACCATCTGGATGAATAAAGGGCGATAACTCATTTCCTTCGCTGTTAAAAGAACAAACTTGAGGTTTTCCCCACTCGCTATCAAAACCTAAAACGCTATACCAAATATCTTTTTGGCCCTTTCCTCCTGCTCTAGAACTCACAAAAAACAAGGTTCTTCCATCCGCAGAAATTGTAGGTTGTGAGTCCCACTTTTGAGAATTTAAAGCTTTGCCTAAATTTTCTGGTTCTCCCCAACCATCTGCCGTATTGTAAGCTCTGTAAATATCGCAACTTCCTACCCCATCGGGCCTGTGGCAGGCAGTAAAATACATGTACCTTCCATCCATGGAGATGCTTTGTGCTCCTTCGTTAGATTTGGTATTTAAAGGCGGACCCATATTTTCAGCCAAACCCCAACCTTCATTAGTTTTTCGGGAGTAATAAAAATCCTCTTTGTAATTTGGGTTTCCATATCGGTCGAAGCCTTCTTTTTCTTTTCGGGTAAAGATTAAAGTATTTTCATCTAAGGTTAAACAGGGATGATAATCTTCTTCGGGAGTATTTACATTTAATCCCAGATTTTCAGGATTAAACGGAACAGGATTTTTTATAGCCCAAGAGGCAAACTCAGCATTTTTTGAAAGTTTGATAGCATCTTCTTCTAGTGAAGGACCCAAATTATCTTTTTGCAAAAGGATATCAAGTGTTGCTTTTGAATCGTCGTATAAGCCTTCTTTAAACTCTGCGTTTGCAAGAGAGTAATAAATACTTGGTTTTGGATTTGGCCAAAGTTCTAAAACCTTTTCGTAGCTTTCGATGGTAGCAATATTTAAACCTTGGTATGATGAAATTTCTGCTTTTAAAATGTAGGCTTCAATATAGTCTGGTTGTTTTTCGATTGCTTTTTCTAGGGTTGAAAGCGCTTCGCTAAATTCTTTGTGACGATAATTTTCTAAAGCAATATCAAATAACTTTTTGGCTTTACCCGATACTTTTTGGGTTGGTTGAGCAAACAACACTCCAACAAATGCAAGCAGAGAAAGAAAAAATGAGACTAGCTTTTTAAAAATCATTTAATTTATGGTATTTGCATAAACTTATGTGTTTGCAAAGAAATATTCCAATTTGGGTTTTGTTTTACAAATTCTATTACCAATGGTAATGTTTTTTTAGACTTTTCCCACTCTGGTTGAAAATAAAATTTACAATCTTTATTCACTTTTTGTGCCAATTCTTGGCCCCAAGCCAAATCGTGTTTGTTTGCCACGATAACTTTTAATTCTTGAGCTTTTTCGAAAGAAGATAAAACAGGTTGTTTAAATTTTTTGGGCGAAAAACAAATCCAATCCCAAACTCCGGTAATTTCATTGGTGCCTGAAGTTTCTATCCAAGTTTTAATATTATGCTTTTTAAAAGCAAAGGTTAAAGGTTCAAGATTGTATAAACTAGGCTCACCTCCTGTTATTACCACATTTGGCGCTTTAGACTCTAATACCCAATTTAAAATTGTTTCAATAGAATAATTTGGGTGAGCATCAAAACTCCAACTCTCCTTTACATCGCACCAAGTGCAACCAACATCGCAACCTCCAAGCCGAACAAAATAAGCTGGTTTTCCTGAGTTTGCTCCTTCGCCTTGAATGGTGTAAAAGTGCTCCATCACAGGTAATTCAAGTCCTTTGCTTACCTGATTTTGATTGTTGGTTTTGATCAAAATAATTAAGGCTTTATTTTATTGAGTAGGTCTTTCAACAAGTTTCCTGAAACTTCAGAGCTAAAAAAATATTGGTTGTTATTTACCATTTCCATGGCTTCAATCAGCTCTTCTTTTCCAAAGTTTTTTAAGATGTAGCTTTTTGCTCCGGCATCTATCATGGCCTCAATCGTAGCTTCTTCAGCATGCATTGAAAAGCCTAATACTTTTGCTTCAGGGTGATTTTGAATTAATCTTTTGGTAGTTTCTACACCATCTATTCCTGGCATTTCAATGTCAATAATTACCAAATCAATGTCGTAAATTTCGAACTTATCAATAGCATCTTCTCCGTTGTCGGCTTCTGTAATGAAATTAATTCCGGGCACATCTGCCAAAAGGGCTTTAATACCTTCTCGAATTATTTTGAGGTCATCAACCAACATTACATTTACCATGCTACTCATATTTTTTCAACTCTCCCGCATCTTTCATTTTTTGCATTAAGTTTTTGCGGTCGTTTTGTTGTTTATAAAGTTCAAATTTAGTTGGAATTGCCACTCGAGGCCAATTGTTGTTGTAAATTTCTACATCAGCCGTTTCTAAAAAAGGATCTAATTGAATTGCGGTTACTTCTTGCTTAAAGCTAAATACTTTAGAGACTTCAAAATTATTTTGTCTCCAAATTTCAGCTGGTATTCTTTCAACAGATTTTGAACCATCTTTAAAGTTAAATTCTAAAATTACAGGCATTACCAATCCACCAACATTCGAAAAATCTAGTTGATAATAATTGCGTTCATCTTTTAGCATGGCTTTTTCATCATCATCTAAATTTTCTAAAAATTTATTGTACTCTTTCTCGTCTAAAACAGTAGCCTCTAAAGGATCTATTTTGTTGTAAAAATCTACCAATGATGGATCTTTTTCAATTAAACTTTCTGGTATTGATGTTTTGTTTCTTGTGTTTCCAATAAACTCATTTTGGGCTTCTTTTTGCTCCCTTTTAAAGGCAAATTCTGTTTCAGGGTTTTTAGAATTCACTTTGTACCAAGCTACATTATCAATTGAAATATCTACATGATCAGTTGTAAAAAACCAACCTCTCCAAAACCAATCTAAATCGACGGCAGAAGCATCTTCCATAGTTCTAAAAAAATCTGCAGGACTCGGATGTTTAAAGGCCCAACGCTCGCAATAAGTTTTAAATGCATAATCGAAAAGTTCTCTACCCATTACGGTTTCTCTTAAAATATTTAAAGCTGTACAAGGTTTTCCGTAAGCATTATTTCCAAATTGCCAAATAGATTCTGAGTTGGTCATAATAGGAGAAATTTGACTTTTATCTCCTTTCATGTAATCTACAATTTTGTAGGCGGGCCCTCTTCTCACAGGATAATCTCTATCCCACTCAACTTCGGTTAAATATTGAACAAATGTGTTTAAACCTTCGTCCATCCATGTCCATTGGCGTTCGTCTGAATTAATAATCATTGGGAAAAAGTTATGGCCAACTTCGTGAATAATTACACCTAGCATTCCATATTTCGTTCTTTCAGAATAAGTTCCGTCTGCTTCAGGTCTTCCTCCATTAAAACAAATCATTGGGTATTCCATTCCTATTCTATCGGTATGAACCGAAATAGCTACAGGATAAGGATAATCAATAGTATATTTTGAATAAGTTTTGATTGTATGAGCAACAACTTTTGTTGAATAACGCTCCCAAAGTGGATTTCCTTCTTTTGGATAATAAGACATAGCCAAAATGTTTTTCCCTCCAATTTCAACTCCTTGGGCATCCCAAATAAATTTTTTGGAGGAAGCAAAAGCAAAGTCTCTAACATTTTCAGCTTTGTAAATCCAAGTTTTTTCACCTGTTGATTTTCCTTTTTCTGCTTTCAGTGCTTCTTTAGGATTAACAATCATCACTGGTTCATTGGCAGTTTTTGCTTTTTCTAATCTTTGTTGTTGTTCTTCAGTAAGTACTTTATCAGGATTTTGTAAAACTCCTGTTGAGCCAACTATGTGATCGTTTGGAACTGTTAATTCAACTTCATAATCTCCAAAAGGGAGTGTAAATTCTCCCCTACCTAAAAACTGTTTGTTTTGCCAACCCTCAACTTCGTTATAAACAGCCATTCTTGGAAAAAACTGAGCTATGGTGTACAAATAATTTCCTTCTTCTTTGAAATACTCTAACCCTGAACGACCACCAATTTCTGCTCTGTTGTTAATGTTATACCACCATTTAATTGAAAATGAATAAGATTTACCTTGTTGTAAAGGTTCATCTAAATCTATTCTCATCATGGTTTTGTTAACAGTGTATTTTAGGTCTTTGCCTTCTGTATCCTTCACAAAATCGAGCTTGAAGCCACCATCAAAATCATTGTGCATTCGTTTCATTTCATCAAAACTCATTTTACCACCTTCTAAGGTTTGGGTTCTAATTTTTTTGGTGTCAGAATCTTTGGCTCGCATGTTTTGGTCTAATTGAACCCATAAATAACCCAAAGCATCAGGAGAATTATTGGTATAGGTTATGGTTTCTTCTCCATACAATTGTTGGGTTTTGTCATCTAACCTAATTTTCATTTTGTAGTCAGCTTTTTGCTGATAATATTGATGACCCGGCGCTCCTGCTGCATTTCTATAGACATTAGGTGTTGGCAATTCGTCATACAATTGTTTGAATTTATTGGTATTGTAATTAGATTGAGCCATACTACCAATGGCTAATAGACCAAGAAAAAGAGTGGAGAAAAATTTAAATTTCATTCTTACCAAAATTTAGTTTGTATCATTAGAAAAATAGCAACTGCAGCTGCTAAAGTTGAAATAACATATTGAATAGATTTTAACCGAATTTTTAAGTATTCGTTCAAAAAAGACACAAAAAAAACAATTGCTGCCACAATTAGTAATTGTCCTACTTCTATTCCTACATTAAATGCAAATAAAATCTTTATTAATTGAATTCCCTCACCAATTAAAGATTTGAAATAACTTGAGAAACCTAAACCATGAATAAGCCCAAAAACAAAGGCTACCAAATATTTAAGCAACAGTTTTTTAGAATTCTTTTCAGAGATAAAAAAGTTTGCAACAGCTGTGATGAAAATTGTAACCGGAATAAGAAACTCAATTAGTTCTGCATTAATTTGAAATACCCCTAAACTTGCCAATATCAAAGTAGCGCTGTGGCCTAGTGTAAAAGCGGTAACCAACCAAAATAAAGGCTTATAATCCTTCAAGGTATATACACCACAAAGCGCAAGCAAAAATAGCATGTGGTCATATGCATTGAGGTTGGCAATGTGAAACCAGCCTAATTTTATGTAAACAAAAAATTCAGTCATTTCCTAGCGAGGGCTGCAAATTTAGGTATTAACTTTACCAAATATTATGAAGAGTTTATTATCTATTTTATTCGTGTTTTTTGCGGTTTCGGTAAAAGCACATCCATTTTATGTTTCTATTGCTACTTTGCACTATAACCAAGAATCAAGAGCATTAGAAATAACACTAAAAGTTTTTACCGATGATTTGGAAGCTTCTATAAAAAACTTAACTAAAAAGACATTAAATCTTGGTTTTGATAACCAATTAAAAGACTCTAAAAGTATTTTAGAAACCTATTGCTCAGAAACAATTAATATTTCAAACGCTAATAAATCCAAAACCATGAATTTTTTAGGGTTCGAAAATGAAGATGATGTTACCTATTTGTATTTTGAAGTCGGCAATATTGCAGTCCCTTTGGATTTAGATGTTTCATGCACATTTTTAACAGAAACCTTTGATGAACAAGTTACCATATTCAACCTAGAATGTGGAGAAGTGAAAAAAACTGTTTATACAAATAAAAATTCTTCATCGTTTAACGAAGTTTTAAATTGCCAATAGCATTTTACCACTCGTATAAATTCTTAGAAAGCGGCTCCTAATTCAATAAATTTGAAATTAAAACATCAATTATGAAACTAGGCGCATTCTCAATAAGCTTGAGTGTTAAAGACATTCACAAATCAAAAAAATTTTACGAAGCATTAGGGTTTTCTGAATTTGCAGGTGATTTAGAAAAAAATTACCTCATCATGAAAAACGGCAATGCCATCATTGGCTTGTTTCAGGGAATGTTTGAAGGCAACATTTTAACCTTTAATCCGGGTTGGGATGAAAATGCCAAAAAATTAAATGAATTCAATGACGTTAGAGAAATACAAGAACACTTACTAGCTAATGGAATTCCGATTGAAAAAGAAGTTGAAAAAGGAACTAAAGGCCCTGCTAGCATTGTTTCAGTTGATCCTGATGGCAATGCCATTTTGATTGACCAACATGTTTAGGTTTTTAGCGCAGGTACTTTTCTATAGCTGATTTTTCTTCATCTGTCCAATCATTTAGAAAATACTCTCTAAGCAAAAGGTCTTGATAAGGAATTTGGGCATAAAAATATTTTAAGACTTTTCCACAAGGATTTTTTAATCTGCGGTTTGGGTTGTTAACTGCATTCATTAAGTTTTTGGCTAGCCCAGGATTACAAAAGTTTAATTCTTTGCAGGCCTCTGCAGCTTTTACTCTTGTTAAAAACTCATAAGATGGCCCAACATATTCAACCAACTCTTGCATAAAATCTATGTTTTGGGTTTCGATAAAGGCAATTTTTAACCAAGTAATTCTAATATTTTTGGCTTTTACACCAACCATGTCTTTTGTAGCATCTAAATATTTAGCAATGTTTTGTCTTTTGGTTCTGTAAAGGGTAATTAAAGCCATTTCAACCAATTCGTAGGATTTTGCTTGCAATAAAGCTTCGTAATCATCCAATAATTCATCGGGAATAAAAGCTGTATTTGCCAAAATTGTTTTAGCCACTTTTGAGTCTGAATCAGCCAATAAGATCCTTAGCAAAGAAATTGTCTTCGGGTTATTACTGTTTACTATTTGTTTTCCAATTTCACCTTTTACTGCTTGAAATTCATCTTTGTGAACTATTTTGTTGAATAAAGGTAATTTTTCGTCAATTGAAATGCTCTCAAGTTGCTTAACTGCATCATATCTATCAAGCATAAATTTCGATTTTTCAGCTTGCGCGAAAAGCATTTCTTTTGGTTTAATAAACTCTACCGATTTTAAAATTTTACTAATCGGGTCAAACAAAACATAATCAACTTCTTTATTAGGGTTAAGCTTTATTTCAACTTTTTGAAAAGGCCCATCTACCCATTGTACAATCGAATCTTTTGAATAGTCTTTATAGTGAATTTCAAATTTTATTGGCATTTTGAAATATCCAACAACATCATTTATTTCATGAACTTGTTTTACATCAAAAACAGCATAATTAATATCATTTTTTGGCAGTTCATAATAACTTACTTCAAATTTTGGTTCTCCTCCCCTTTTTATCCATTGCTCAAAAAACCAATATAAATCTTGGCCTGTAGCTTCATGAAAAGCATACAGCAAATCATCAGTTTCGGCATTTCCGTATTGGAATTGTTTTAAATAATGGTTTAATCCTTTTTTGAAATTCTCTTCACCCATTACATAACTTAACATATCTAAAACATATGCTCCTTTTAAGTAATGTCTGCTGCTTCCGGCCATGCTGTGGCCAACTCCCATAAAATCTTCGTCGGTTTGTTTTATTGCGGCTTCACCATTTTCTCTCATCCACCATTGGTAATAATCATTTCGCTTAATTTCTCTTGTAAAACGCATTTGAAAAAAGGTAGCAAAGCTTTCGTGCAACCAATGATGCGGGCCACTTCTGCTTGTTACCAAATCGCCAAACCATTGGTGGGCTAACTCGTGGGCGTTTACATCTAAGTATTCTTTGTCTAAAGCTGCTTTTTCATCAACCATATAAAAATCGCCAAAAATGGTTGCAGTTGTGTTTTCCATAGCTCCATATAAAAAATCGGCTACGGGAACTTGTTTATAGTTTACCCAAGGATATTCATAATTTAAGTAATCCTCCATAAAGTCAATCATTTCGGTGCTATACCTATAGGTTTGAGCAACTCTGTTTTGCTGTTCAGGATAGTAATACAATTGAACAGGGACGCCACTTTTAGATTTTCTTTCTTCAATTTTATACTTCCCGACAGCAATCATCATTAAATATGGAGAATGAGGTTTTTCCATATTGTATTTCCAAGTGGTAATACCATTTTTTGTTTTTTTAGATTTTAACTCTCCATTTGAAATTACTTCATAACCTTTTTTAAAATTTAAGGTAAAATGTGTAGTTACCTTATCTGCCATATCATCAAAACAAGGAATCCAATGGCGATTATCAATTCCTTGGCCTTGTGTCCAAATTTGTTTTTGCATTAAATTTTTTGGATCATTCCAACCAATAAAATACATGCCTTTTTTAGGTTGGGCTTTATATTCTATTTTTAATTGATAAGTACTTTGTGGAAGCGCCTCAGAAAAAATTATCCAAATTCCATCATCTTTTATTTTAAATGTATCGAGTTTGTCGAAGTCAACTTTTTTTATTTCAATATTTGGGGCATCTAAAAAAATTGAATCAACTGAACTCCTAATGGTAGAAAATAAATGAGTTACCTGTCCTTGAATTATTCCGCTATCGGGTTTAAAAAATAAGTTTGCTTCAATATCTATAAAATCCACAAACTTTTCGCGTGGAGCTGCATTTTCATCAAACACATAAATATTTTTAGGTATTTGAGAAAAACAAATATTTACAACTGCACAAAAAACCAAAATCGAAAAAGCTTGTTTCACCATCAATTAAAATTTGAAGAGCTAAAATAACCAAATGATATACTAAATTCGCCCAACAAAAATTGAAAAACTGAATTATGAAAAAACTAGGATTATTTATTTTATCGGGAGCGCTTTTTGCAACCACAGTAAACGCTCAAGTAAAAACGCCAATGCCAAGCCCTACAGCTGAAATTGAGCAAAAAATTGGATTATCAGAAATTGAAATTGAATACTCAAGACCAGGTGTTAAAGGACGTACCATTTTTGGAGACTTAGTTCCTTACGGTGAAATGTGGAGAACTGGTGCAAACGGACCTACAATTGTTGAGTTTGATGACGAAACAATGGTGGAAGGCAATAAAGTAGAAAAAGGTAAATATGCCATGTTTACTATTCCTGGTGAAGAAATGTGGACAATCATTTTCAATTCGAACACAAAAAACAATGTTAAAAATTACGATGAATCTACTGAAACTGCAAGGTTTGAAGTAAAATCTGTAAAAACAGAAAGTAAAAAAGAAACCTTTACAATTGAATTTGATGAAATTACTGATGCTTCTGCAACCTTAAATTTAGTTTGGGAAAACACTAGAGTTCCAATAAAATTAACTTTAAATACAGAAGAAGCTGTTATGGCATCTATCGACAAAGCTTTAGCGGGACCAGATGCAGGTTCTTATTACCAAGCTGCTAGATATTATTACCAAAATGATAAAGACTTAAAAAAATCTTTAGAATGGATTACAAAAGCGTGTGATATGGATCCTGATAAATACTGGATGTTGAAATGGAAAGCTGAAATTCAAGCTGCTAATGGTTTGAAAAAAGAAGCTATTGCAACTGCAACTAAAAGTAAAGAGTTAGCTGCTAAAGCAGAAAATAAAAACTATGTTAAATTGAATGAAGACAATATTGCTAAATGGAGCAAGAAGTAAGATTCATCTTTATAAAATAAAAAAGCCTGACGAATTCGTCAGGCTTTTTTTTTACAAAAAAACTATGTTCCAAAATTGATCTCCAAACTCAGCTAAGCCATAAAATAAGCCTAAACCAAATATAGTTTGCTTGGTTGAAAGCTCATACAAAGCCAATGGCAATGCACTTACTGATAAAAACGAAAAGAAAACCATTAATAACAATACACAAATTAAAGTTGGAAAAATGTTGTTAAAAGCAACCAACAAACCTATTGAAAATGCAAACCCAATAATTCCCCAAACCGCAAAAACATCAATATTATCTTGGTTAACTTTTTTGCCCAAGAAAAAACAAAATATTGCAGAGGCAAATAACATAAATGTAGCTAAAACGCTTCCACTAATATTTACATCTAATTGGCCCATTCTATCATTTAAAAAATTAGGAATAAACTTCAACATTAAAGTTGTGTAAATACCTAATACCAAGCTTAAAACTATAACTATCCAAAACTTAGATTTTCCAGTTTTAGTTTCTGTTTCATAGGCTTTTTTGTCCAATTTTATATGAGCTACCTTTTTATAAGATGATTTTAAAAAAGCTCCTGAAGAAAAAATTAAAACTCCACCTACAAAAAAGGTAATTGGTCCTCCTAAAAAGTTTAGTAAATCGACAATTATTGGTTCAATTGAATAAGCAATATCAAACGTAAAAATAAAAAGTGCTAAGACTGCGGGAAGTTGACGCTGAGGCACTAGTCTTTCTATAATAGAAATTGCAGGACTACGAAACATATTCATAGAAATTAACCAACCAGTTATAAAAACTGGAATTACCCATTTTATGGGTCCACTTGGTTCAAAAAATAAGGTAAGAGCTAGGGCCATAAATATCATTGCCGCCACATTTACCCCAACATTAATAACAGGTAGTCTTTTACCTGATTTTTTTTAAGGTTTTATCTGCAATAATACCAACAATGGCAGGAGTTGAAATAATGATTAGTGCAGACCAAATTGTAAATTCTAATGTAAATTGTTGTAAGCCAAATGATTCTATAATACTTGGTTGAAATTCATGATATGCAATCCAAGAAATAATAACACATATATCAAGTATTAACAATGCAAATACTTGAGGCCAATAAATTTTAGAATTACTTTCAAAGAATAAAATGTTAGTCATATTGTCTGGTATTTAATGTTTAAACCAAATTGTTGTAAAAAAGTTGAAATTCGGGTAAAAATTCTAAAAAAAATAATAGTGTAAATTAATATTTTAGGGTATTTTAATCTCAATGTACGGATTGTTGTATTGGTTAAGAGATTTTAGTGCTAAATTAATTTTAGTAGACCATTTTTTTTGTTCCTCAATATTCCTCGAAAAATTTGTTTGTTTATCATATTTATCTTGCATTTTCTTGGCTTTTTTTTGATAAACTTTAAATGACTTTGCCATTTTATCCACTAATTTTTGAGGAGCTTTATTGGTATTTAGCTCTGAAATGTATTTTCTATATTTTCTAGAAAACAATTCGTAAATATCAAAGTGAGTTTGTTCATGTTGAAGCAAATTATCTTGATGTGCATCGGGCTTAACCCAAGAGCCATCTTTTCTAAAAAACACCCTTGTGTCTATTTTTAATTTCTTGCCTTCTTGTTGCAAATAAAACTGAGCTGAAGCATTTGTTAAAGCAGATGCTTTATGCCCCATTTGAGGTTTAGCCTGAAAATCATCCCAAACTAATTTTTTATTTTCTTTCCATAAAATTTCATTTTCGGTTTGACCAAATAAAGTCAAAACAAATAATTGAAGTAAAAAGAAAATCCTAAACTTTTTCATCACCCTTTTTTGTAATTATCCAAAAACCTAAATAGGTCAGCAATCCATTAAAAATCAATAATTCGAAACCAATAATATAACCATTAAACAACTCTTCTGAGTTTAATTTTAAAGCATAACTTAACAAGGGCGCAGCAACACAAACAATTGGTACATACAATTCTTTAACCTTTACCTTATGAAAAATCCCAAAGGCAAACATGCCTAAAAGTGGTCCATACGTGTATCCAGCTACTGTAAACAATTCGGCTATTACGCTTTGGTTGTTTATGGTTTTAAAAATTAGAATTACTACTACTAACAAAACTGAAAAACCTACATGAACCCATCTTCTAATAATCTTTTGTTTAGAAACATCCTTTTGGTTTTCAAATCCTAAAAAATCTACGCAAAAGGAAGTTGTTAAAGCGGTTAAAGCTGAGTCGGCACTTGAATAGGCGGCAGCTACCAATCCCAAAACAAAAAATATGGTAACACCAACCGATAAATACCCACCAACTGCCAGCATAGGAAAAAGCTCATCTGCCTTTTCAGGTAATGCTATGCCCTTTTGTTGAGCAAACAAATACAACAAAGCTCCTAAACTTAAAAATACCAGGTTCACAAACATTAAAACCGCACTAAACCAAAGCATATTTTTTTGAGCCTCTTTAAGGTTTTTACACGACAGGTTTTTCTGCATCATGTCTTGATCAAGCCCTGTCATTGTAATTGTAATAAAGGCTCCTGCTAAAAATTGCTTCCAAAAAAATCGTTTATCGTTTGCATCATCAAAAAACCAAACTTGAGAATACTTACTATTTTTTACCTGAGAAACTATATCTCCTATACTCCAATTTAGCTCTGCTCCTATCATATAAATAGTAAAAAACACAGCTAAAAGCATAAATAGAGTTTGCAATGTGTCTGTCCAAATTATGGTTTTTATGCCAGCTCTAAATGTGTAAACCCAAATGAGTAATACTGTTAATATTACAGGTGCAGCAAATGGAACTTCTAATCCCAAAGGCTCAAAAACTGCCAACTGCAAAACCATAGCCACTAAAAAAAGTCTAAAAGAAGCTCCTATGGTTCTGGAAATTAAAAAGTAGGCAGCCCCTGTTTTGTAACTCTTCTGACCAAACCTTTCATTTAAGTATCCATAAATTGAAGTGAGGTTTATTCTATAGTAAATCGGCAATAAAACAAAAGCTATTACCAAATAGCCAACTAAATAGCCCAAAACCATTTGCATGTAGCTAAATTGGCTTGTGGCGACCCATCCGGGCACGCTAATAAAAGTTACACCCGATAGTGAGGCGCCAATCATTCCAAAAGAAACCACATACCAAGGAGATTTGCGATTTCCCATAAAAAATGCCTCGTTTGAATCATCTTTTCCAGTAAAAAAAGAAATACCGATTAGCACTAAAAAATACAAGCCAATTATGGCTACAATTACCCAAGGAGACATAAGGCTAAAGTATGATTATTAAAATTTGAGATATTTGATAAGGAAAAAATTTATCAAGAAGGTTTTCAAGTTTTTCAACAATTACCGAATTTATAATCACTTTTGCCAAAATGAACTTACCTTCAAAATATTTAGAGAATGCTGTTGATGCCTTTGCCTCATTGCCTGGTATTGGAAAAAGAACTGCTTTAAGGTTAACCTTACACTTGCTAAAAAAAGACAAAGGCCAGGTTTTAAAATTTGCTGATACCTTTAAAGATTTAATTTTAGAGGTAAAAAGCTGTAAAAAATGCCACAACCTTTCTGACCAAGAAATATGCAGCATTTGCCAATCACCCAAAAGAGATACTAGCTTAATTTGTGTAGTAGAAGATATTAGAGATATTTTGGCTATCGAAAGCACCCAACAATACAAAGGTATTTACCACGTTTTGGGTGGACTTATTTCTCCTATGGATGGCGTTGGTCCAAACGATTTAACCATAACTCACCTAGAAGCAAGAGTAAAATCTGAGCAAGTTACTGAGGTAATTTTGGCCCTTAGTGCCACCATGGAAGGCGATACTACTAATTTTTACTTATACCGAAAATTAAATTCTTTAGAAGTTAAAATATCAACCATCGCAAGAGGTATTGGCATTGGAGACGAACTTGAATATACCGATGAAATTACTCTTGGAAAAAGTATATTAAATAGACTACCATTCGAAAACTCATTAACCAACTAAGTTTTGGATCTTTCCATTGTTATTGTAAATTATAATGTTTCGTTTTTTCTAGAGCAGTGCCTTCACTCTGTTCAAAAAGCAAAGCAGCATCTTCAATTGGAAGTTTTTGTGGTTGACAATAACTCTCAAGATGGCTCTCCCGAAATGGTAAGAGAAAAGTTTCCTTGGGTATTGTTGATTTCTAATCAAGAAAATTTTGGCTTTTCAAAGGCAAATAACCAAGCTCTAAAATTAGCAGTAGGTAAATATGCTTTGCTACTAAACCCAGATACAGTTGTGGCTGAAGACACTTTTGTAAAGTGTTTCGAGTTTATGGAAAAAACTGCAAATGCAGGAGCTTTAGGCGTAAAAATGATTGATGGAAAAGGTGATTTTTTACCCGAATCAAAACGAAGTTTACCTACACCAGAGGTTGCTTTCTACAAAATTTTCGGACTTTCGAACTTGTTTCCAAAATCAAAAAGGTTTGCAAAATATCACCTAGGATATTTACCGAATAATCAAAACCATAAAATTGAAATTTTGTCTGGCGCATTTATGTTTATGCGAATGGAAACTTTAAAAGTTACAGGCTTCTTAGACGAAACTTACTTTATGTATGGAGAAGATATTGATTTGAGTTATAAAATTTTAAAAGCTGGGTTTGACAATTATTACTTTTCTGAAACACAAATAATTCATTACAAAGGAGAAAGCACCAAAAAAGGCTCGTTGAATTATGTTTTTGTGTTTTATAAGGCCATGATCATTTTTGCTAAAAAGCATTTTACCGCTCAAAATGCAAGGCTGTATAGTTTCATCATAAATTTAGCAATTTACTTTAGGGCTTTCACAGCCATTTTAACAAGAATATTTAAAGCCCTTTTTACACCTTTTGTAGACTTTGCTTTGTTGGCCTTAGTTTTTTACGAAACCCAAAAGCAGTATGGCATTTATGCCGACAAGGTTTTCCCTGAAGAGTTAATATTTAGCGGGGTCTTATTTTTTCCCTGTATTTGGATAGTTTCCATTTTTTTATCGGGTGGTTACGATAAACCCTTTCAACAGAAATATTTAAAAAGAGGGCTAACTGCTGCAACTTTTGTGGCTATTTTAATTTATGCTTTGCTCAGTGAAGAGTATCGTTTTTCTAGGGTCGTTTTGCTTTTTTCAGTAATAATTTCATTGGGAGCCATTTATGCAAACAGGTTTTTATTGAATATTTTGCCTTTTGTTGAGTTTAAAACAAAATCGAAGCCGGTAAAAAGAACAGCTATTGTTGCTTCGCCTAAAAACATGAACGAAGTTTACAACTTATTCTCTCAAAGTTCGCCTAAAAATCAATCAATATTTAAAATAACAACAGAGCTCAAAAGAGAGCCCGGAAAACACTTTGCAGCATCATTGTCTCAATTAAAAGATGCCATTTCCATTTATAGAATAAATGAAGTTATATTCTCTTCGGCTTCACTTTCAAATCATGAAATTATGGAGCAAATGCAATTGCTCAAAAATTTAGGTTTAGAATTTAAAATTGCTCTCAATAAATCCAACTTTATTATTGGAAGTAATTCAATAAATACCACAGGAGAATATTACAGTTTGCTTAATTTCAACAACATAAATACTCCAACAGCTAAGAGGAACAAACGTATTTTCGATGTTGTAACTTCAAGTATTTGTTTGGTTTCTCTTCCAATTACAATACTTTTTCAAGCAAATAAAAAAGCAGCTTTAAT
>JABAYK010000098.1:24475-31817 GCA_018609045.1 Flavobacteriales bacterium | reverse complement strand
CATTTTTAATGTTTTTAGAGGTTCAAAATCATGGGTTGGTTTTGGGGCAACCAACCAAAAACAAACTTATTTACCCAAAATAAAAAAAGGGATATTTTTTCCTAACCAAATTACCAATACACCAGTTTTAAATGAGCAAGAAATTATTGATCAAAATATTGCTTATGCGCAAAAATTCAGTATTCAAACAGATTGGAAAATACTTTTAAATAATCTTACAAATCTTGACTAAAATCAAAAATTATAGAATAATTTAATAATAACCATATCTAGAAACTCAATAAATTATTCAAATTAGATTTTTTGCAACTAATAATAAATATCATTGGTTTCAATAAATAATTCTTGTATTTTTCGGCTTTTAACTAATTACTATGATAAAAAAGATTTTTTCAATTTTCGTTTTAGCAGCATTTATATTTTCTTGCTCATCTCCAACTCCAGAAAAACAAATTGATATTGAAATACCAACAGAAATAGAAGGCTCTATTCAAGAAATGAACAAAAAATTGATTGAAAGCGAAGAAAATTATGATTTCATTCTACCTTCTCCACTGCAAATTGCAGCTATTTTTCAAAGAGCGGGTTTAAATTATGTGCCTGAAATTACCAACCCTATTTCCAATAATTCATATTACAATACAGAATTTAAAATGGCCATGAATTTTGGTGTTTATTCTGCAGATTTGTCATATAATGTTTTAAATAACCAATCTCAAAAATCTATTGATTATTTAAATGTGGTAAGAGACTTAAGCAATAAACTTGGTCTTAGTGCAATTTTCGAAACCGAACCTCTTTTAGAATCCTTCGAGGCAAACATCAACAACAGAGATTCTATTATTTACATACTTAGTAAACTTCAAAAAAATCTTGATTTATATTTAGATGAAAACGATGCTAGATATAAGTCAATAATTTATTTTACCGGAGCTTGGGTTGAAGGAATGTACATTGGTGCAAAATCAATTGATAAAAGGAACAGAAATGCTGTAGCCAATAGATTAATCGAACAATTATCACTTCTTGATAACTTAATTAAAGGCCTAAAAAATTATCCTAAAAAAACTGAAGAATACGATCCAGTAATTGCACAATTAGAGCAGATAGGAGTTCAAATGGATGAAATCTCAAAAACAGGAGTAGAACAAGAAGACGGATCAATAAAATTTGATGTAACTGATGACAAACTAGACTCGTTAACTCAAAAAGTTGCAGATTTAAGAACCTACCTAACAAAAACCAATTGATATGAAAAAGCTTATTTCAATACTACTGTCATTGCCCCTACTTTTTAGCTTTCAAACAGATGTAAACGACATGTGTAATGACAAAGAAGCTAAAACAAAGGCCATTAAACTTTTAGGTGAATACTCCTACTCTTCTTCTAAAACTTCAAGTTTTTTCTTTGTAAACAATGAGCAAATAAGAGAAATAGAAGTAAATTTATTTGAAGGTGAAGATTACAGATTTATTTTCAATAATGAGTTTCTTCCTCAAAATGTTGAGGTAAGAATTTACGATAAATCCAAAGAGAATAAATTCAGAAAAATGCTTTTTACCTCTAAAGACCAACCAAGTCAAACATCTTTTATCTTCGAACCATCTTGGAAATACAAAGACATTTACATTAACTACGTAGTTCCTCCGGCAACCGATTCTGAGCAAATAAATAAAGGTTGTGCGGTGTTTGTAGTTGGTTACAAACTAAACTTCATTAATTAATATCAATCCTGCTTTCAAATATTATCTTTGCCGGCTTTAAAAATTGGCCATGATTAACATTTCTTTTCCTGACGGTAACCAAAAATCATTTGATGAGGGAGTATCAGCTATTGATATTGCTAAAAGCATATCAAGTCAATTAGCCAAAGCCATTTTAACCGCCACCTTAAACGGTGAAACTATTGAGCCAGGAGCTCCAATTTATGCAAGCGGCGAAATCAAATTTTTTACTTGGGATAACATAGAAGGTAAAAAAGTATTTTGGCATTCTTCAGCTCACGTTTTAGCGCAAACAATTTTAGAGTTTTACCCAAACACTAAATTAACTATTGGTCCTCCAATTGATAATGGTTTTTATTACGATGTTGATTTAGGAGAGGAAACAATTCACGAAGCTGATTTTGAAAAAATAGAGAAAAAATTTATTGAACTTGCAAGACAAAAAGCTGAGTTCAAAATGAGGTCTCAAACAAAACAAGAAGCCTTAGACTATTATAAATCAAAAAATAATCCTTACAAAGTTGAGTTAATCGAAAACCTAGAGGACGGAACTATTACTTTTTGCGATCACGCAAATTTTACAGATTTATGTCGTGGTGGCCACATTCCAAATACTGGTTTAATAAAAGCAGTAAAAATTACTTCTGCAGCAGGGGCCTATTGGAGAGGAAATGAAAACAATCCTCAATTAACAAGAATTTACGGGGTTTCATTTCCAAAACAAACATTATTAGAAGAATACCTGCAATTTTTAGAAGAAGCCAAAAAACGCGACCACAGAAAATTAGGTAAGGAACTTGAGCTTTTTACCTTTTCGCAAAGAGTTGGGCAAGGTTTACCCCTTTGGTTACCTAAAGGCGCCATGTTAAGAGAAAGGTTAGAAAACTTTTTGAAAGCAGCACAAAAAAAAGCTGGATATCTTCCAGTTATTAGCCCACATATCGGCAGCAAAGAGCTTTACGTTTGTTCAGGGCATTATGAAAAATATGGAGCCGATTCATTTCAACCAATTCAAACTCCACACGAAGGAGAAGAGTTTTTATTGAAACCTATGAATTGCCCTCACCACTGCGAAATTTACAAGTCAAGTCCAAAATCATACAAAGATTTACCTGTTAGATTTGCCGAGTTTGGAACTGTTTATCGCTACGAACAAAGTGGAGAACTTCATGGCCTAACAAGAGTTAGAGGTTTTACACAAGACGATGCCCACCTTTTTTGCACCAACGATCAAGTTAAAGAAGAATTTAAAAATGTAATCGATTTAGTGCTTTATATTTTTAAAACCTTAGACTTTAAAGATTATACAGCCCAAATTTCTTTAAGAGATAAAGAAAACCGATCAAAATATATTGGAGACGATGCCAATTGGGAAAAAGCCGAAAATGCAATTATTGAAGCTGCAGCTGAAAAAGAATTAAATACTGTAATAGAATATGGTGAAGCTGCTTTTTACGGACCAAAACTAGATTTTATGGTAAAAGATGCCTTGGGAAGATCTTGGCAGTTAGGAACCATTCAGGTAGATTATAATTTACCGGAAAGATTTGATTTAGAATATACTGGAGCAGATAATCAAAAGCACAGACCCGTTATGATTCACCGCGCTCCCTTTGGATCTATGGAAAGATTTGTGGCAGTTTTATTAGAACATTGCGAAGGAAAATTCCCACTTTGGTTAGTACATAACCAAGTTGCAATTTTACCTGTAAGCGATAAATACAATGAAGATGCACAAAACCTTTTGAAATTGTTAAATAATTACGATATTCGCGCCTTCGTTGACGAGAGGAGCGAAAAAGTAGGAAGAAAGATTAGAGATACTGAAATTCAGAAAGTTCCGTACATGATTATTTTAGGCGAGAAAGAAATTGAAAGCCAAAAAATTTCGGTAAGGAGACAAGGAAAAGGAGATTTAGGCTCATTTGGAGTAGATGAATTTGCGAAACTCATCACCGAAGAAATAAAAAAAGAGTTAAACTAATAGAAAGGAGTATAGCCTTATAGCTAAGAATTTTAGACCCAGGAGAGTAGTTCCAAAAAATCCTCATAAAATAAATGAGGAAATTGATGCAAGAGAAGTTAGGCTTGTATCAGATAATGGACAAGATGTATGTAGCCCTAGAGAGGCATTGGCCATAGCAAGAGAAGCAGGTTTAGATCTTGTAGAAATATCGCCAAATGCCACTCCACCTGTTGTAAAGGTGATGGATTACAAAAAGTTTCTTTATGAACAAAAAAGGAAACAAAAAGAGTTAAAAGCTAAAACAAGTAAAGTTGTTTTAAAAGAATTGAGATTTGGCCCGAATACCGATGATCATGATTTTAACTTTAAATTAAATCATGCAAAAAAGTTCTTGGAAGAAGGAGCAAAATTGAAAGCCTATGTATTTTTTAAAGGCCGGTCAATTATGTTTAAAGAACAAGGTGAAGTTTTGTTGTTAAAACTTGCAACTGAGCTAGAAGATTATGGAATTGTAGAAAACATGCCCAAATTAGAAGGTAAACGTATGATTATGATGATTGCACCCAAAAAAAAGAAATAAAAAAGTAGAACGATGCCAAAAATGAAAACAAACTCCAGTGCCAAGAAAAGGTTTAAAGTAACTGGTTCTGGAAAAGTAAAAAGAAAACAGGCGTTTAAAAACCATATTCTAACCAAAAAAGCTAAAAAACGTAAAGAAAGATTAGCTAAAGATGCTTTTGTACACAAAGCAGATGAGAAGAATATCAAACGTCTATTAGTTGCTAGCTAACTAGCAAACTAGGTTTATTAAAATGTTTAACCCGGTATTGAGCAATTAAAAGAATTGGATAGACCAATCGCTTAACACCAAAAAAAATTAAATTATGCCAAGATCAGTAAATTCAGTTGCCTCGAAGGCTCGCCGTAAGAAGGTGATGAAAATGGCCAAAGGTTACTTTGGTAGAAGAAAAAATGTTTGGACTGTTGCTAAAAATGCAGTTGAAAAAGGTTTAACCTATGCATACGGAGACAGAAAAGACAAAAAGAGAAACTTTAGAGCTCTTTGGATTCAGAGAATAAATGCAGGTGTTAGAGAACACGACATGTCTTACTCAGAATTTATGGGGAAATTAAAATCAAATAACATTGAATTAAACAGGAAAGTATTAGCCGATTTGGCTCTTAATAATCCTGAGGCATTCAAAGCTATTGTTAATAAAGTAAAATAATTTCGATTATTTTGGGTGTTAAAGGGTACGTTTACGTACCCTTTTTTTTTGCTTATGAAAACCATTTTCCTTCTACTATTTTCTTTAATTATTGGCAAAATTTCGATTGCCCAAAACCAAGATTGGCAAAAAGGCGATAAAATAGATTTATCAGAAATTTTGCCTTTAAGGCCTACTAATGGCAAAACTTTAAACCAAAGCTTTTTTGAGCAAAAAGTTAACATTTTAGTTTTTGCCGATTTAAAAAATGTTGAAGGTTTGCTCCTTATTGATGATTTAATTCTACTTCAAAAAAATTATCCTAAAATTCAGTTTTCGTTATTTGATGAAGGCCCCATTAATTCTAATAATAAATTTTGGGTGAAAAATTTTAACCAACTATTTCAACCAAATTTCCCCGTAATTAGTGATGATAGCTTAGTTTTTAAAAAGTTAAAGATAGAGCAAACCCCTAGTGTATTTGTATTTAAACCTAACCAAAGCTTTATTGGTAAAATGCAAATTGAAGAACTTCCTAATATGCTTGAGCCATTTTTTGCAGAATTTGAAGATAGTACAAAAACTGAGGTTAGCTTAAAACCTATTTTTTCCTCAAAAAATAATTTTAAAACCCAATATCCTTTTAATCAAAAACTTGGATGTGTTAGTGATTCTGAATTAGTATTTTCAAATTGGAGTGATACCTCAATTAACCAAATAAATATCGAACATGGAAAAATCATAAACCTTAATATTCCTGAAAATGTAAATAGGCCATTTGCTCTTTATTACGCAGACAAAGAACTTTGGTTTTCTGATATAGGAAATCACAATATTTATAAATACTCTGAAGACAAAGCAGAAAAAATATTTGGTAACGGAAAACGTGAAACATTTAGAATGCAAGGCAAAGACCCTAGAGCTCCGCTAAACTTTCCAATGGATTTGTTAATTGAAAATAATGTTTTGTATACACCTTTAGCAGGCGCTCACCAAATTTGGGAATACTATTTAAACACCGAAAATAAAGGCTATTATTTTGCTGGAGATGCCAATTATGCCTCTTATTTTAAAGATGGGTTCAGATATGAGGCTTCTTTAAGGTATCCAATAGATGTTGAGAAAATTGGAAATGCTTACTTTTTTATTGATGCTGGTTTAAACTATATAAGGCAAGTTGAAACTGGCTATTTAAGCACACCTAGTTTTAATGTTGATTTACCAATTGAAAACCCCGTTGCAATTGCCGCTTCAGATTTATATCTTTTTGTTTTAGATGGACTCAGCAAAAAGCTCTATATGGTTGATTTATATACTAAAAAGGTAGAATTATATTTGGATTTTAACGACAAAAAATACTTGAAGAAATTTCAGTTTCCGAAAGACATTGTAATAAAACAAAACAATCTCTTTGTATTAATAGATAGAAAAAAATCTATAGGAAAAATAAATTTGTTGAATGGCAATTTTTCTTGGATTGATTATTAACCCTCTCCTACTCTAGCCTGCTTATTCCTTTTGCTGCCAATGTAAAATCTGGCTTAATATTCAAGGCTTTTTTGTAATCTAAAAGGGCTTTGTCTTTTTGCTCCATTAACTCAAATGCATAACCTCTATTATAATATGCCTCAAAGTAATTTGGGTCTTTCTCAATAGCCAAGGTAAATAAATGTGCTGCAGAGTCGTAATCATCAGAATAAACCAATCTTAAAAAACCCATGTTGTAAAAAGCAATATAATAGTTTGGGTCTTTTTGTAAAATTTCTTTGTACAAATTATCGGCTTCTGTAAATTGCTTAATGCTTTGAAAATAAAGGGCTTTGTTATAAAGGGCTTCTACCGAATTAGGTCTAATTTCAATTGCATTGTCATAATAAGCCAATGCCAAATCATCATAAACTGAAGCATAAATAAGACCTAATTGCAAATGAGCATCATAGTAATCTGGGTTTTGCTCAACGCAAGTTTGAAAACTACTAACCGCTTTTGCTGTATCTTTTAATGATTTATAAATCATTCCTTTAAGAAAATATGCTTCGGCATTGTAAACATCTTGCTTTAGGCAATTATTTATGTAAACAAAGGCTTCCTCATAATTTTCGGCATACATGTAAAACTCTCCTAGTTTTAAATTGGCCATTACATTATCTGGAGAATTTTTAACTGCTTTTTGCAACAGAGCAAGCGCTTCTTTTGGTTGCTTGTTTCTAAATTTTATGGTAGAAAGTAAAACATAATGATTCGCATTGTTGGAATCTATTTTTATGGCTCTTTCTAAATCGTTTATCGCCGATTGATAATCGTTTTGGTTAACATGAATTGCTGCTCTTTGAGCATATAATTCATCGTTATTAGATGCTGAAATTATTTGATTGTTTATTTCTTCAAATGGATCTATCTGAGGCTTTGAAGAAACAATGGTAGAATCAGTTTTAACGGTTTT
>JABAYK010000098.1:21661-24465 GCA_018609045.1 Flavobacteriales bacterium | reverse complement strand
AACCGCAACCGATTAATATTATTAATGAAAATATTATTAAACTAGCAGGTTTTGTCATTAAGAAGCTACTTTTTCTTTAATTTTTGTTTCTAATTCGTCTGCCAATTCAGGATTGTCTTCAATTAGCTGTTTTACAGCATCTCTTCCTTGGCCTAGTTTTGTCTCTCCGTAACTAAACCAAGAACCACTTTTCTTAACAATTTCCATTTCTACGGCTAAATCAAGAATTTCTCCTGTTTTCGAAATTCCTTTGCCATACATAATGTCGAATTCGGCTTTTCTAAATGGAGGAGCAATTTTATTTTTCACAACCTTCACCTTGGTTCTATTTCCTGTAATATCTTCTCCAGATTTTATTTGGGTTGATCTTCTAATATCTAGTCTTATTGAAGAGTAAAATTTTAAAGCATTTCCTCCAGTCGTAGTTTCTGGGTTACCAAACATTACCCCAATTTTATCTCTCAATTGATTGATGAAAATACAGCAACACCCTGTTTTATTTATAGATCCTGTAAGTTTTCTTAAGGCTTGCGACATTAACCTAGCTTGAAGCCCCATCATAGAATCTCCCATTTCCCCTTCAATTTCTGCTTTTGGAGTTAAAGCAGCAACAGAGTCAATAACAACCAAGTCAACCGCTCCAGAGCGAATTAAATTATCGGTAATTTCTAATGCTTGCTCACCATTATCTGGCTGAGAAATTAAAAGGTTCTCGGTATCAACTCCCAAGTTTTCGGCATAAAAACGATCAAAAGCATGCTCTGCATCAATCATAGCTGCAATTCCTCCCATTTTTTGAACTTCTGCAATTGCATGAATTGCTAAGGTGGTTTTTCCAGACGATTCAGGACCATAAATCTCAATAACCCTACCTTTTGGATACCCGCCTACACCAAGAGCTAAATCTAAGGTTAAAGACCCGGATGGAATTACCTCTAAATTTTTATCAATAGCCCCATCACCAAGCCTCATTATTGATCCTTTTCCGTAACTTTTTTCAAGTTTATCCATTGTAAGCTGAAGTGCCTTCAACTTTTCTTTACTAATTTCTTTTGACATAAGTTTTTGATTTCAGCAAATATAATGTGCCCTGCCCGTAATGTATTTACGTTGTTAATTAATCTTCTAAAGCGCTTAAAATTTGGTTTGTATGGTCTTTGGTTTTTACCTTATCAAACACTTTCTGAATAACTCCATTTTCATCAATAACAAAAGTTGACCTTAAAATTCCTTCGTACTCCTTTCCCATAAATTTCTTTGGTCCCCATGCTCCAAAAGCCTCAATTACTTTTTTATCAGTATCAGCTAACAATTGAAATGGAAGGTTATATTTTTCTGAAAACTTTTTATGTTTAGCTTCTCCATCTGCACTAACGCCCAAAATACTAAAGCCCTTGTTTTTTAACAAATCATAGTTATCTCTAAGGTTACAAGCTTCGGCAGTGCAGCCAGGAGTATCATCTTTAGGATAAAAATATAACACTAACTTTTTTCCTTTAAAATTGTTTGTAGAAACCTGATTTCCAAATTGATCGATACCTGTGATTTCAGGTGCTTTTTCTCCTTCTTTTTTCATATTATTATTTATTTATTGTTTTTAAAACATGGTATTAAACCTATTGTTTTAATTTTATGCTTCTAATTATTTTATGCCGATATCAGAAAACAAAATTTGCCTAATTTCAGCTAACAAAGAAATTGAATTACATGTTTCTAGTGCCTTAAAAAACTCTGAATTTGAAAAACAATTCGAATATTTTACTTCTATTGATAAAGTTTCAAAATCGTTTGAATTAGCCTTTTTGTTTTTTTCCTCTATTAACGAATCTAATATTGAAATTTTAAAGGTTTTTTTATCAAACCATGAAACTACACTTGTTTGCATAATTGCAGATAAGATCTTACCTAACGAAGGAAAATTTATAATTAAAAATGGAGCCTTTAGCTATTTAAATGTAGAAGAAATAAATCAAAATTCAATTTTAAAAACCATTTACTCTGGTTTAAACACATTAAAAATTTCCTCCCAATTTGATGTTGCTCTAAAAGTTAGCAAGGAGAATGAAAGTAATTTAAGAACCATCTTAAACAATGTAGAAGATGCCATAATTCTTTTAAATAACGATTTGGTAATTTTAGATTATAATTTACCTGCCATTGAGTTTTTCTCTCAAATTGGAGAAAAGTATCCTGAAATTAATGCCGAAATTTTAGATTATTTTAAAAATGAGAAACAAATAAAATTTTGGAAAGAGCTTTTTATTAAGGTATTAGAAGGGCAAAAAAAATCCTTTGAATTAGACCTAAATAAAGAGCATACTTATAAAGTTTTTTTACATCCCGTAAGAAATGAAAACGGTGTAATTGGAATTTCTTTAAATGCGTTAAATATTACTGAGTTTATTAAAACTCAAAAAGAAAAAGAATTAAGAGAGGCCAACCTTAAATCATTAATCCAAAATACATATGACCCCATGTGGTCAATTGATAAAGATTATAAATTAATTGCGTTTAATGCTGCATATGAAGATTTGGCATCTCAATATTTGGGCAGGCCGCCTGTAATGGGAGACTCTGTATTGTTTGAAAGTTATAGTAATGAACTTGAAAAAAATTGGGAAAAATCATATTACCGAGCTCTTCAAGGCGAAAGGTTTGAGGAAGAAATGGTTTATAATTATGTTGGAGGAAACTTATATATTGAAAATGAATTTAACCCCATAAGGAACTCAAAAGGCGAATTGATAGGAGTAACTTGTTTTTCTAGAGATATCACTGAGCGCAGGCAACAAGAAGAAAAAAAC
>JABAYK010000098.1:0-21651 GCA_018609045.1 Flavobacteriales bacterium | reverse complement strand
AAAAAAACAAAGAGTTTGCAAGCATTGTTGAATTTTCCAATGATGCCATTATTGGTTTTAAGATTGATGGAACCATTGAAAGTTGGAACCCAGCTGCAAGTAAAATATTAGGATACAAAGATTACGAAGCTATAGGGCAAAAAACAAGGTTTTTATTTTCAAAAGAAGATTATGATTCCGTAACCAAAAGATTTATTGATGCCTTAAGAGGAAGAAATGTTAAACAGTTTAACCAAAAGATGATCACCAAAACCGGTGAGTCGATTGATGTTTCTTTTTCCTTTTCAGTTCAACGCGATAATTTAGGTAAAGCAACAAAAGCTTCTGCAATTATTAGGGATATTAGCGAGCAACTAAAAGCTGAACGAGAATTAATTGAGCAACAGCACTTTATTGAAAGCATAACAGAGACATCTCCTAGCATTTTATATGTATACGATTTTTACCAAGGTAAAACTATATATATTAACAAAAGGGCTAGCGAGCTTTTAGGTTACAACAAAGAAGAAATTAGAGGTTTTGAAGAAGGCATTTATGAAGTAATGCATCCTGATGATAAAAAAGGCTTTTTGACAAACAATAGAATCTTGTTGCACTCAGAGCAAGGTACCATAGTTGAACAAGATTATCGCGTAAAGCACAAAAACGGAAAATACATTTGGTTAAATGCCCGAAATACAATTTTTAAAAGAGGCACCAACGGACAGGTACATCAAATTTTAGGCACTGCAAGAGATATTTCTAAGCAAAAACAAATTGCGGAAGAATTAGAGTTGCTTTCACTTTTTGCAAAGCATACTTTAAACTTTGTAATTATTTCAAATCCTGATGGCTTTATAGAATTTGTAAACGAGTCATTTACTTCTCACTTAGGATACACTTTGAAAGAAATAAAAGGAAAAAGAATTGAAGACGTTCTATCAGGTCCTAAAACAGACAAAAAAATAGTTGAAAGAATTATTCAACATAAAAAAAACAAGAAAGCCATAGCTGAAGAAATTATTTTTCATAAAAAATCAGGTGAGTCTTATTGGGCAGCTGTTTACATTAACCCAGTTTTTGATAATAACGGAAATTTAAAGCAATACATTCAAATTCAAATTGATATTTCTGCAAGAAAACAAAATGAAGAACTTACCCTAAAAGCTAAAGACCTAGCCGAAAAAAATGCCAAATTTAAAGATGAGTTTTTGGCCAATATGAGTCATGAAATTAGAACTCCACTAAATGGTATCATTGGCATGATTGATATTTTGGAATCAACAAACCTTGATGATAAGCAGAAATATTATGTAGATACTTTCAAAAAATCGTCAAATAGTCTATTAGAAATAATCAACAATATTCTAGATCTTTCTAAGCTAGAAGCTGGAAAAATGGAAATAAAAGAAAAGGATTTTGAATTATTTAAAACCCTTGAGAATACCAAAAGACTTTACACACCAATAGCCGATCAAAAAAACATTTACCTCAAAATTGAAAAGACCCTTGAGGTTCCAAGATTTATAAAGATCGATGAGAATAAGCTTGTTCAAATAGTTTCAAACTTACTTAGCAATGCCATTAAATTTACCAAGAAAGGTGGTGTTACTATTTCTGTTTCAAAAAGTAAAAATGAGCAAAAGTTACTGTTCGAAATAAAAGATACAGGGATCGGAATAGATGAGGAAAACCTTAGTAAACTGTTTGAGAAATTTTCACAAGTAGATCAATCTTCAGGTAAAAAATTTGGAGGAACAGGCTTGGGCTTAGCTATTTCAAAAGAGCTTTCTTATATGCTAGGAGGCAAAATCGGTGTAAGTTCTAAAATTAAGCATGGAAGTAATTTTTGGTTTACAATTGGCTATAAGAAAAGCAATTTAACGCAAAGTACTTACGAAGAAACTGTACAAAATAACCTGAAAACAAAAGTTGATTATCATCTAAATGTATTGTTAGTAGATGATAATTTTATTAACCGTGAAGTTGCATCATTAATGTTAGAACACTTTGGCTGCCAGGTAACCACTGCTGAAAATGGCGAAGAATGCCTAAAAGTTTATCCAACCAAAAAATTCGATTTAATTTTTATGGATATCCAAATGCCTGTAATGGATGGTATTGAAGCAACCACAATACTTCGAAAAAAATATAAAAACCTACCTTTAATTGCCGCAGTTAGTGCGAATGCAATGGAGGGCGATGCAGAAAAATATATTTCAGCCGGTATGGATGATTATCTGCCAAAACCAATCACCAAAGAATCTGTTAACTCACTGTTAGATAAACATTTTAACCTAAAGAATGAAACACAAAAAAACGAAACCCAGAAAGAAGTTTTAAATAAAGAATTACCAATTTTAAAAACGGAAATTTTAGATAGCTTAAAAGCAATGGGTAGCAAAGATGTTCTTAAAAGTTTATTTACTTCTTTCTTAAAAGATGCCAATGAATTAGTGGGTGAAATAAATACCCATTTAAAAAATAAAAATTACCAAGAATTAAGAAAATCAAACCACACTATTAACGGATTAAGTGGTACTATTGGCGCCAGTAAAATGAACAAAATTTGTATTGATATTTCTAAGGCAATTAAAGAAGAAAGATTTAGTGATTTGGATGAAATTGTTGCTAACTTGAATCAAATTAACCTAGAATTAATAAACCATATAAATACTACAGTGCTTAACCACCCATAATTAAAATAAAATGAGTTTTAAAGTATTCTTAATTGAGGACAACCAAACCGAGGGTATGCTTTTAAAATTAGCCCTTAGTTCAAACCCAGATTTAAACATCGAACATTTTACCAATGCAAAAGATATGTTCGAAAAAATTACCGAAAAACCAAGCATTGCTTTGGTAGATATAAACCTACCAGACATTAATGGTTTAGAGCTTATTCAAAAACTAAAAGTTCAGTTGCCCGAAATAAAAATAATTGTAATATCAGCTCAAAGAGATGTTGATATGATTGCCCAAATACAAGAAGAAGGAGTTTACAACTATTTGGTAAAATCTGAAGGGGTTTTAGCCTACCTCAAAAAGGTAATTGCAGATTTACTTATAATTTTAAAAAACAAATAAATTCAATTTATTTCCTCATGGAAAAATTGTTAATTGAGCCTACAAACTATACTCCTAAAGTAGAATTTGATCCACAAAGTGGAATTTTATTTTTAGAAGGTAAATCATTGCCCGAGAATGTATTGAGTTTTTACCAACCAATTTTAGATTGGATTGAGAATTATATTGTAGAAGCAAAAAACGAAACTAAAGTTATTTGCAATCTAGATTATATCAATACTACCTCTTCCAAATTAATTTTAGATATTCTAATCAGATTAAAAAAACTTGAAACTCAAGGCAAATCTGCCAAAGTTGAATGGCATTATGATGAAGATGATGAAGACATAAAAGATACGGGTATCGATTATTCTGATATTGTAGGAATGCCTTTTGATTTTTTACCCAATTAAAAGCAAATTAAATTGACAAAAAAAGAAAAGGTTGAATTTGTAATAGAAACCTTAGAAAAGCTTTATCCAGAAGTTCCTGTTCCTTTAAATCATAAAGACCCCTATACCCTATTGGTTGCTGTTTTGCTTTCTGCTCAATGCACCGATGAAAGAGTTAATAAAATTACGCCGCATTTATTCAAAAAAGCTGATAACCCATATGATATGGTAAAGTTATCTGTAGAAGAAATAAAAGAAATAATTAGGCCTTGCGGATTATCACCTATGAAATCTAAAGGGATTTATGGGTTATCACAAATTATTATCAATGAACACAATGGTGTTGTTCCTGATAATTTTAAAGCTTTAGAAGCTATGCCAAGTGTTGGGCACAAAACAGCTTCAGTTGTAATGTCTCAAGCCTTTGGCGTTCCTGCTTTTCCTGTTGATACTCATATCCATAGACTCATGTATCGTTGGGGATTAACAAATGGTAGGTCTGTTGAGCAAACTGAAAAAGATGCAAAAAGACTTTTCCCAAAAGAACTTTGGAATAAACTTCACTTGCAAATTATTTTTTATGGAAGAGAATACAGTCCTGCTAGAGGATTTAAAATTGAAAATAGTCCTATTGACCAAAAATTAATGCGAAAAAGTTTACTGAAAAAGCTTTAAGCTAATTCAGTAAACTTTCAATAATTCCAATATTTTTTGATTTTCGAACACTGTAAACTTTTGAGAAATTCAAAATAAAATCTACAGATTTTTTGCTGGGCGATTCAACAATTTTATTTTTAAAACCAAGCTGGCTAACCAACTCCGTTTCTTTTTGTGAAAAATTTGCTAAATCTTTTAGAGTAGTAGTTTTGTTCATAGGCGCATTTAGAAATATTAAACATGGTTCTAAACGCACCTAAATAAAACTTATTGCCTACTGGGCAGACATAACCAAATTATTTTCCTTAATAATTTTTCTGAGGTTAATTAAAGCATACCTCATTCTGCCTAAAGCAGTATTAATACTAACGTTGGTAAGCTCCGAAATTTCTTTAAAACTCAAATCTTGGTAAATTCTCATTTCCAAAACCTCTCTTTGCTCATCTGGTAAATAGTCAATAAGTTTTTTTACATCAACATGAACTTGATCCCAAAATAACTTTTCATCAATGTTTTGGTCTTCAGATTTTATTACGTCAAAAATGTCAAAATCATCTGTTCCACTGTAAGTTGGCATTCTTTTAACCCTTCTAAAATGATCGATAATTAAGTTATGAGCAATTCTCATAATCCAAGGTAAAAATTTACCTTCTTCATTGTAATTACCTGCTTTTAAGGTTTTAATTGCCTTAATAAAAGTGTCTTGAAAAACATCTTCAGCTAAATCATGACTTTTTACCATCATTTTGATATAACCGTAAATTCTGTCTTTGTGTCGTGCAATAATTTCCTCTAAAGCGTTTTCGCTTCCAGAAATGTATTGTCTCACTAATTCTGTGTCTGAAATACTGGAATTATTCATAATACTTACTAATTTGTTGCTGTAAAAAAGCTTGTTTAAGTAAATATTATGCTATAGGCGAGTAAATTTTATTAATTATTCTTTATCCGATTGGAAATACAAACATGCGAAGAATTTCTTAAAAACCAAACTTTTTTTTCAGTTGTTGTATTAGGTACCTTTGCAAACTGGTAAAACAATGATGGGAAAAACAACAATAAAAAGACCAAAACAAACCAAAAACATTGAAGTTATTGGCGCTCGAGTTCATAATTTAAAAAATGTTAATGTAACAATACCACGAAATAAATTTGTGGTTATCACAGGTTTATCAGGTTCTGGAAAGTCATCTTTAGCTTTTGACACCCTTTATGCAGAAGGTCAAAGAAGGTATGTAGAGAGCTTAAGTGCCTATGCACGACAATTTTTAGGAAGGTTTGATAAACCAGATGTAGATACCATAAACGGTATCTCCCCTGCCATTGCAATTGAACAAAAAGTAAACACTCGAAATCCACGCTCAACGGTTGGAACAACCACAGAAATATACGATTACCTAAAATTATTATTTACCAGGATTGGGAAAACCATTAGCCCAATTTCCGGAAATGAAGTAAAAAAACATTCGGTAACAGATGTTTTAAACTTTATCAATCAACTTCCTAAAAGCTCAAGATTATTACTTACTTCTCCACTTATTAATGTAAATAGAGAAGTAAACGAAACTTTAGAATTAATTCAAAAACAAGGTTTTTCTAGAGTTATCATAAACCAAAAGCTTTATAGAATTCAAGAAGTTTTAGAACAAAAAACACCACCAAAACACAATGAAATAAATATTGTAATTGATCGAGTTAATGTTGATAATAGCGAGGAAAACCAAAGTAGAATTGCCGATTCAGTTCAAACTGCTTTTTATGAAGGAAATGGAGAGTGCTTCATTTTAATCGACGAAAATGGAAATTGGAAAAAGCAAGAATTCAACAACAAATTCGAATTAGACGGATTGACTTTTGAAGAACCAAGCGCCAACTTTTTTAGTTTTAACAATCCGTTTGGAGCATGTAAAAAATGTGAAGGATTTGGCTCTATCATTGGTATTGATAAAGACTTAGTAATACCCAACAAAGGCCTTTCTGTTTACCAAGATGGCATAGTTTGTTGGAAAGGAGAAACCATGGGTTTGTGGAAAAATGATTTGGTAAAAAATGCTCATCATTTCGATTTTCCTATTCACAAACCCATTTATCAACTTAGCAAAGAGCAATACAATTTACTTTGGACAGGCAATAGATATTTTGAAGGTTTAAATGCCTTTTTTAAACATCTAGAAGAAAATTCTTATAAAATTCAATATAGGGTAATGCTTTCTAGATACAGGGGCAAAACGCCTTGCACCGATTGTGATGGCAGCAGGTTAAGAAAAGATGCCAATTATGTAAAAGTTGGAAAAAAATCAATTACAGAACTTGTTTTATTGCCAGTAGAAAATTTATTGGATTTCTTTACGAATCTCAATCTATCTGAATACGACAAAACTGTTGGAAAAAGACTATTGATAGAAATAACCAATCGGTTACAATTTTTGTTAGATGTAGGTTTAGGCTATTTAACCTTAAACCGATTATCCAATTCATTATCTGGTGGTGAGTCGCAAAGAATAAATTTAGCCACCTCTTTAGCAAGTAGCTTGGTGGGTTCAACCTACATTTTAGATGAACCAAGCATTGGGCTTCATTCTAGAGATACACAGCGTTTAATAAAAGTTTTAAAATCGCTGCAAAAGCAAGGTAATACAGTTTTGGTTGTTGAGCATGATGAAGACATTATGCATGCTGCAGATCAACTCATTGACCTTGGCCCCGAAGCTGGCACAAATGGCGGACATTTGGTTTATCAGGGCCCAACAAATACTGATGACAATAAGAGTTTAACTCTTGGATATTTAAGCGGAAGATTAAAAATTGAAATACCAGCCAAAAGGAGAACTCTAAAAAAGAAAATTACAGTTGAAGGCGCAAGAGAAAATAATTTAAAAAACATCAACGCGAACTTCCCACTGGGAGGATTAGTTTGTGTTACCGGGGTTAGTGGCTCGGGAAAAAGTACTTTGGTTGGCAAAATATTATATCCTGCTTTACAAAGGCATTTTGGTGGTTATGGAGATGTTCAAGGTGAGTTTGACCAACTTTCAGGCGATTTAAAATATCTAAATGGGGTAGAATTTATCAACCAAAACCCAATTGGAAAATCATCTAGGTCTAACCCAGTTACTTACATTAAGGCATATGATGAAATAAGAAGCGGTTTTGCGGCTTTGCCTATTTCTAAATTAAGAGGATTTAAGCCTTCAAGTTTTTCTTTTAACGTAGATGGTGGAAGATGTGATACTTGCAAAGGAGAAGGCACTGTAACTGTTGAAATGCAGTTTATGGCTGATATTCAATTACAATGTGAAACATGCAAAGGAAAGCGTTTTAAAGATGAAGTTTTAGAAGCAAAAATTGCTGATAAAAACATTTCTGATATTCTAGATTTAACTATTGATGATGCCATTCAATTTTTTAATATTGATTGTAAATTGCCATTTGGCAAGAAAATAGCTCAAAAATTGATGCCTTTGCAAGAAGTTGGTTTAGGCTATGTTCAACTAGGGCAAGCATCTAGTACCTTATCTGGTGGCGAGGCACAAAGAATAAAATTGGCTTCGTTTTTAACTAAAGGTGAAAACGATGGAAAAATATTTTTCATTTTTGATGAGCCAACCACAGGGCTTCATTTTCATGATATTAAAAAGCTGCTTCACGCTTTTGATAAATTGATTGAAAAAGGTCATTCTATTTTGGTAATTGAGCACAACTTAGATGTTGTAAAATGTGCCGATTATGTTATAGATTTAGGCCCTGAAGGAGGCGAAAAAGGAGGGAATTTGGTATTTAATGGTACGGTTGAAGAAATGATAAAAAGTAAAAACTCTTTTACAGGAAGTTATTTGAAAACTACCGTAGAAAAAACACTTGCCTAATTCTCTTTCTTAATCATATTTTTGGAAACTACCCTTTCATAAAGCTCTTCATAAAGAGGCAAAACTTTGTCAATATGAAAATTTAAAGCTTGTTTTTTGGCCCCTTTTCTGAATTTGTGCAAGCTTTCATCATCTTTTAAAATGGTGTAAGCGTTTTCTACCATATCATCAATATCTCCTACATCGCTTAAAAAGCCAGAATTACCATGATCAATAACTTCAGGTAATCCACCTGTATTTGTTGAAATTACAGGTACGCTAGAAACCATAGCTTCTAAGGCAGACAAACCAAAGCTTTCTGTTTCTGAGGTAAGTATAAATAAGTCTGCTATAGATAAAATTTGGTCAATTGCTTTGAGTTTACCTAAAAACTCAGTGTGTTTACAAGTGCCTTGTTTCCTGCATATTTCTTCTATATTGTGACGCTCAGGGCCATCTCCTACCAAAATTAATTTGGCAGGCATTTTCTCTAAAAACTTGGCAAAAAAGTAAGCTACATCTTGTACCCTTTTTACCTTTCTAAAATTTGAAATATGAACTATAATTCTTTCACCATTTGGAGAATACCGCCTTTTTAAAACCTCCGAAGGAGGAACATTATAATGATCTGGATTAATAAAATTTGGAATAACTTCTATTTGCCTGTTAATGTTAAAATAGGTATGGGTATCTTTTTTTAAATCTTTAGAAACTGCTGTAACTGCATCGCTCTGGTTTATGGCGAATGTAATTACAGGCTCAAATGAAGAGTCTTTTCCAACCAATGTAATATCGGTTCCGTGTAAAGTGGTAATGTATGGAATATGAATATTTTCTTGCTCTAAAATATGTTTTGCCATATATGCGGCAGAAGCATGAGGAATGGCATAATGTACATGCAAAAGCTCTAAACCTTCGTGTTTTACAACATCTACCAATTTAGAGGTAAGAACCAATTCGTAAGGCTTGTAATAAAAAAGTGGATAATCTATAACCCTTACTTCGTGGTAAAAAATATTTTCTCCAAAATCATCTAACCGAAATGGCAAACTATAAGTAATAAAATGAATTTCGTGGCCTTTTTTAGCCAATGCCATTCCTAGTTCTGTTGCTACTACTCCACTTCCACCATAGGTTGGATATAAAACTATTCCTATCTTCATTTCATGCTTGTTTCACTTTCGAAACCATTTTTTTTGCTTTTCTCATTGGCATCATAAATAACTTCCATTATTTCTGTTCTGATGCCCAATTTAATTAATTTGGTATTAGAAGCACTTGGATATACTCTGTTTGATAAAAACACATACACAATTTTTTCTTCTGGATCGGCCCATGCTAAAGTTCCTGTAAATCCTGAATGTCCAAAACTTTCAAGCGAAACACCTTCGCAAGTTGGGCCGCCTCCGCCCTTTCTTACTGGCTTATCAAAGCCTGCTCCTCTTCTGTTGTCGTCTTGGCAGAACTGACATTTTGTAAACTCATCAACTATTTGCTCTTCGAAGTACCTCTTACCTCCATAAACACCTTTATTTAAATATAGTTGCATAAGCTTTGCTAAATCGTTGGCAGAAGAAAACAACCCGGCATGACCACCAACTCCACCTTGCATAGCAGCACCTGGGTCGTGAACATCTCCATGAATTTGTTGCTTTCTAAACATCAAGTCATACTCAGTAGGAATTATTCTATCTAATGGAAATTTAGCCCTTGGCAAATAGGTTGTGGTCCCCATACCTAGCGAAGAATAAAAGTTTTTAGCTACATATTCGTTTAGTGGCATTTTGGTAATATCTTCAATTATAGACTTTAAGAAAAAATAACCTAAATCGCTGTATTTGTAATCTTTTTCAGGACTTAAAGGAGTGCTTAAAATTATTTTTAATAAACTATCAGGATAATCTTTGTGTATGTATAATCCATCAGCTACTCGGTAAGGAAAAGTTTCGGAAGGAACAATTGAATAAACCCTGAATTTAGGCTCTCCATTAATTAAAGTTTCCTTGTAAAAAGGAATCCAAGCTTTTAGACCCGCTTGGTGGGCAAGCATTTCTCTTAAATTTATGTGCGAATATGGTGTTTCATCAACCCAAGAAGGCAAATAATCACACAACCAATAATCTAAATTTACTTTTCCTTGCTGTTGCAAAAGCATCATTGATGGAACCGAAGCTGCAATTTTGGTAATTGAAGCAATGTCATATAAATCAGAAGATTTTACCTTTTGCTTTTCTTCGTAAGTGTGATGCCCGAAAGTTTTGTAATAAATAACTTCTTGGTTTTTGGCAATTAATATTTGACATCCAGGATAAGCTCTTTGGTCAATTCCCCAATTGGCTATGCTGTCAATCTTTTGTAAATCTTTTGATTTTATTCCAAACTTTTCAGGATATGTGTATGAAAATCGCAATCCTCCATGAAGATGAATTCCATCACCATACTTGTAAAATGGCGATGCAGTTACAGGTAGTTTACCGCTAGCGTCTGATGCTCCAAAAATAGCTTGAGCAGTAGCTTGCTGCATTATTTTAGAGTCTTGGTAAGCTACAATTAAACCTTCTAAACTTGTAAGCTCTGTAAATAACTTTAAAGTGTATGGACTCCCAAAAATGGAAACCACAACTTTTTTCTTAGAGTTTAGGTATTTAATTAAATCGATGTAATTTTCTGGAATTCCCCAATTAAGTTCTGGTGAATCTTTAATGTTATGAACCCCAATAATTACAAGGCTATCGTCTTTTATTTGTTTAATAATTTCACTTTCTTGTTCAGCCGAAAACCCTTCTGCCAATTGAAACGATTTTACATCTCCAAATAATTCTAAATGGTTTTGAAATTCGGTTTTAGTTTTTGCTCCTAATGAAATAGATGAAATACCTTGATTCATATTTCTAATAGGCATTAAGTTTTCTTTGTTATTTAAAACAGTTATGGCTGCTTCTGCCATTTGTTGTGCTTTTAAATTAAGTTTAGGTGTATTTAATTTTTTGCGAATATTATTTGTATCAATTGGCTTATAGTTGTTTAACCCTACCCATTCTTTGGCCAATAGAATTTTTTTAACGCGTTTATTTATTTCTCTTTCAGTAATTAAATTGTCTTTTAAAGCTTTCTTAATCTTTTTTATTCCTTTCGGAACATCATCAGGAAGAAGCAAAATATCGTTTCCTGCCATAAAGGCTTCCATATCAATATCTCCTTTTTTATTGCTTTCGCTAACACCTTTCATATTAAGGGCATCGGTATAAATTAAACCTTCAAAACCCAATTCTTTTTTCAGAACTTTATTTACTACAATTGGAGATAAGGTAGATGCCATTTTTTCTTTATTGTCTATAGATGGAACATACAAATGAGCAATCATCACGCCTCCTATTCCTTTATCTATCAATCTTTTAAAAGGATAGAATTCTACTTCGTCTAGCCTTTTCTTTGGATGATTAATTACTGGCAATGAAAGGTGTGAATCGGAATCTGTATCGCCATGACCCGGAAAATGTTTGGCCGTAGCTATAACATTATAGTCTTGCAGTCCGTTCGTGATTTTTAAAGCCTTGTTGGCAACCATAAAATTATTCTCACCTAAGGATCTGCTTTGAATTACAGGGTTATTGGGATTTGTATTGATATCAACTACAGGTGCCAAATTCACATGAATTCCCAATAATTTCATTTGGAAAGCTAAATCTGCTCCCATTTGATAAAGTAAAGTATCGTTTTGTATTGCACCCAAAGTCATTTGTTTGGGGTAACCAATTGTGCTATCTAACCTCATGTTTAAACCATATTCGGCATCCATTGCAATAAGCAAAGGAACTTTAGCTTTTGATTGGTAAAAATTGGTAAGCTTGGTTTGTTTTAAAGGAGTGCCTTGAAAAAATAAAATCCCTCCAATTCCATGATTTTCAACCAAATGAATTATTTCATCGGTATTATTTGCCAACTCATTAGAATAAGCCGGAACCATAAATAATTGGGCAATTTTTTCGTCAAGGGTTAAGCTTTTCAAAACACTATCTACCCACACCGAAGTGGTGTCTTGTAAAAAAGGTGGTTTTAAGATCTTCTTTTTATCTGATTTTCCTGAGAAGAAAACCAAACAAAACAACAAGAAACAAATAGATTTGAAAAGAATTTTCATAAACGGTAAATTTACAAGGCTTTAAACCTATTTTTTGTAATATGTTTTGCATTTATCAACAAACAAACCTTTGTTTTGGGATAACTTTGATAAACCAAACCTTTTAAAGTAATTACATTTGCCAAAAGCATTTCATGAGATTTCCTTCACTTTTTAAAACATCGCAGCCAAAGGAGTTTTCTATTACCCCAAGATACTATGATGAACGAAAAGAGCGAATTGAAAAAAAGCTCAGACAGGCCAAAAAAGAAATTGAACTTTCTAAAAATAATGAAACCCTTGAGAAAGGAACATTCCAAAGTGCATGGAGACAAACCAAAACCCATACTGAACGCAAAAAATCTAATTATAGGGTCTTGGTTATTGCCACTATTTTGGTATTAATTTTTTACTTTTTGTTAAGATAATAATTGGCCAAAATGGGAGGAAATATTATTAAACTTTTGCCAGATCATGTGGCTAATCAAATTGCTGCAGGTGAAGTAATTCAAAGACCAGGCTCGGTTGTAAAAGAATTACTTGAAAATGCCATTGATGCGGGAGCAACTGAAATTACCCTTAATGTTAAAGATGCAGGCAAAAGTCTAATTCAAATAATTGATAATGGCGTTGGAATGACCGAAACCGATGCCAGAATGAGTTTAGAAAGGCATGCAACTTCAAAAATAAATGAGGCAAATGATCTTTTTTCAATAAAAACATTTGGTTTTAGAGGCGAAGCTATGGCTAGTATCGCAGCGGTTTCTCACCTCGAAATAAAAACCAAACCTCATAATGATGAATTAGGTACACATTTAATTGTTGAAGGTTCTAGAATAATAAAACAAGAACCTTGCTCTACTCCATCTGGCACTTCAATGTCCATCAAAAATTTATTTTACAATATTCCTGCACGCAGAAAATTTTTAAAATCTGACAATGCAGAATTTAGGAATATTATTGATGAATTTCAGAGAGTTGCTATTCCCAATTTTCAAATTAGGTTTAAATTTTACAACAACGACAGCGAACTATTTCACCTGCCATCTGGCACTTTTAGGCAACGTTTGGTTTGTGTTTTTGGCAAATCAATTAACCAAAAATTAGTACCTGTTGAAGAAACAACAAACTTGGCTGAAATAACAGGCTTTGCAGGAAAACCAGAAGCCGCAAAAAAAACAAGGGGAGAACAATTTCTTTTTGTAAACAACAGGTATATCAAGAGTAATTATTTTCATCATGCCATTACTATGGCTTACGAAAAGTTAATTCCAGAAGGTTATAACCCTTCTTACTTTTTAAATTTCAAAATAGATCCAAAGGTTATTGATGTTAATATTCATCCAACCAAAACTGAAGTAAAATTTGAGGCAGAAAAAGACATTTTTGTAATCTTACGAACTACCATAAAAAAATCTTTAGGCCAATACAACCTTGTTCCGTCAATAGATTTTACATCTGATGTTCAATTTTCTGCCCCTCCAAAAAATGCAGATGAAATTAATCAACCTGGTGTTTTTGTAAATCCAGAGTTTAATCCTTTTAAAGAAAATCAAAATAATTCTAGCAGAAAATCGTCATCAATCTCAGGTTGGGAAACATTATTTCCTAAATCAGAAGAAATAAACCAATTTAGTTTCGAGAGTGAAATTTTTAACCAACCGGCAACCACTGTAAGTTCGAAAATTAATATTGAAAATGAAGTTGCTGCAGAAGATAGAAAAGGCTTTTTCCAAATACATAACAAATACATTCTTTCTTCAATAAACTCAGGCCTTATGGTTATTCATCAGCAAAGAGCCCACGAAAGAATATTGTTTGAAAAATTTTTACTAGCTCTAGATAATAGGCAGGGTTATTCTCAAAAGCAACTATTTCCTGTAACTGTTGATTTTAGCTCCTACGACACCAATTTAATCAAAGAGCTTTCTGAAGATTTAAAAATGTTAGGTTTTGATATTGAAGAGTTTGGAAAAAATACATTTGTAATTAATGGCATGCCAACCGAAGCCCAAAATGCAGACCCAAAACCTTTGCTTGAAAACTTGGTTGAACAATATAAAATCAATAGAGATAAGTTAACATTGGATAAAAGGCAAAATTTAGCAGTTTCTCTTGCTCGAAATACATCTATTAAAGTAGGCAGAAAACTTTCAACAGAAGAAATGGCTAACTTAATCGATGAGCTTTTTGCTTGCGAATTACCCTATCACACGCCTTCGGGAAAACCAATTGTAAATTCAATTTCTATTGATGAACTTGAGAAAAGATTTGAATAAAGCATGAATTTATACAGAACCAGCGGCTTTTCAATGTTGCCAGAGGTAGTAAAAAACCTCTTAATTATTAATGTTTTGGCCTACTTAGCCAGAATGGTTTTTTTGGTAAATTTTGAAATTGACCTTAATGATTATTTCGGACTTCATTATTGGGAAGCAGAAAAGTTTAGGCCTTATCAGTTTGTTACTTACATGTTTATGCATGGCAGTTTTAGCCATTTGTTTTTTAACATGTTCGCCGTTTGGATGTTTGGCAATGCCATTGAAAATGCTTGGGGGCCAAAACGATTTTTGATTTTTTACATTTTTACAGGTTTAGGAGCTGCCATAATCCACTACACACTAATTCATTTCGAAATTTCAGGAGATATTTCTGCAATTCAAAGTATTGTTGATAATCCAAGCTTTGATGGAATTTCAAATTTTGTAGCAAACCACCAATTTGCGGTTTCTCAATATTACCCTGAAATTTATCCGCAATACCAAGAGTTTAAGGGTGCCTACAGCTTGTTGGCTGCAAACCCAAATAATTATGAAGCTTTAAATATTTCGGCAAACTTTTTTTCAGATTACCTGGAGCATTATAAAAACATGCCAAATGTTGTAGGTGCATCAGGCTCGTTATTTGGTATTTTGTTGGCATTCGGTATGATGTTTCCCAATGCCCAACTATTCATGTTATTTATTCCGTTTCCCATAAAAGCTAAGTATTTTGTAATGGGCTATGGAGCTATTGAGCTATTTTCAGGATTACAAAATAATCCAGGTGATAATGTGGCTCATTTCGCTCATTTGGGAGGAATGCTTTTTGGATTTATTTTGATAAAATTTTGGCGTAAAAAAGGAATTTACTAATGGCTAATTTTATTATTGAAGACATAAAAAATATTTTTAAGGGAAAAGACACTATTCTTTCTCAAATAATAGTGCTAAACGTAGCAGTTTTTATTGTTTTTAACATTATTGAAAACTTCTACCCCATTAAGTTTTGGTTTATGCTTCCAGGTAATTTACTGGGATTAATAACTAAGCCACATACCATAGTTACCTACATGTTTTTGCATGCAAGCTTTTTCCACATTCTATTTAACATGCTTTGGCTTTATTACATGGGCCAAATTCTAATTGAATATTTAGGTACAAAAAAATTTTCTGCTGCTTATTTTTTAGGAGGAATTGCCGGAGGTTTAGCCTTTGTGCTTTTCAGTAATATTGTTAGTGGTATAAATGGTTTAGGTTCTTTGGGTTTGGTAGGAGCTTCGGGTGCTGTTATGGCAGTTGTTTTTGCTGTTGCTACTTTACTGCCAGAGTTTACCATCAGGTTATTTTTAATTGGAAATGTAAAAATGAAGTACCTTGCTGCAGGTGCTTTAATTTTAACAAGCGTTTTAGATTTTAGTGTAAACACAGGCGGAAAAATTGCTCATTTTGGAGGCGCCCTTTTTGGATTTGTTTACATCAAATACCTGCAAAAAGGAAACGATTTGGGAGAACCTTTTTACAAGGTGGTAAACTTTTTTAAATATCTATTTTCGTCTAAACCAAAAAAAATGAAAGTTACTCACCGAAATTCTAATCCAAAACATTCTGCTGCAGCTCCAAAAGCAAAACAGGAAGTAATTGATAGAATTTTAGATAAAATTTCAAAATCTGGTTACGACAGTTTAACCAAAGAAGAAAAAGAAATTTTGTTTAAAATGAGTAAAGAAAATTAGGTTTCATTGTGAAAAAAATAACCAAATCAGCTCTTTACCTATTCAATTGGCTTGTGGTAATTTTATTTTTAATTGCCGCTTCTGCTAAATACATTTCGCCTGAGATTTGGTTAATTCCTTCTTACGTTGCATTAGGTTTTCCATACCTTTTTGTACTAAATGTATTTTTTGTTGTTTTTTGGTTTTACAGGCTTAACGGGCGATTATTTGTTTCTTTAATCGTTCTTTTTGCAGGATGGGGACAGTATTTAGGAATGTTTCAAATTAGCTTTACCAAAAAGAAAAAGCATCAGCAAGAATTTAATATTGTATCTCACAACTTAAGGGCATTTGGCTTAAATGGGCCGAAGTTTGAAACTACCACAGGAACCAAAATCTTTAAATATTACAAAAACATTGAAGCTGATGTTTTTTGTTTTCAAGAGTTTTTTAATACCTCAAACTTTAAGTTTTCTCCGAAAGATTCAATTAAAAAATCAATTAACTCCAAGTACGAACATGTAGAATATGTAGTTCATTTTAGAGGAAACGACTTTGGGCTAGCTACATTCAGCAAATACCCAATTGTAAATAAGGGTGTTGTTAAAATGCCTCAACAAGGCACTAACCTTTGTATCTTTTCTGATATCGACTTTGGAGATGAAACCATTAGGTTTTACAATTTCCATTTGGCATCAATTCATTTTAGAGAAGCAGAATATAAATACATAGAAGAAATTGATCAAAAAACGCAAGACGAGCATTTAGCAGCCGCAACAAGCCTTTTTACACTTATTGGAAATGCTTTCGAAAAAAGAGCCATTCAGTCAGAAATTATTAAAAAACATATTGAGAATTCACCTTTTCCTGTTGTGGTTTGTGGAGATTTAAACGATACGCCAAACTCATACGCCTACCATGCCTTAAAAAAAGGTTTAAACGATACATTTGAGCAAAAAGGAATGTTTTTAGGGAATACATACAATGGTAAACTACCGCCATTAAGAATAGACTTTATGCTTGTTTCGCCAAGATTCGAAGTATATACCCAGCATGCAGATAAGGTTGATTTATCTGATCACTACCCTATTTTTTCTACGCTCCAGTAACACAAAAGAATAGTATTTTTGCGGCCAAATGAGGCCATACAAAACAGTAGCTTTTTATACATTAGGTTGTAAGCTAAATTTTTCTGAAACATCAGCCATTGGGCAACAAATGCATGATTCAGGTTATGCTAAAGTAGATTTTAATGAATCTGCAGATGTATATGTTATCAATACATGTTCGGTTACAGAATATGCTGATAAGAAATGTAGAAACATCATAAGAAAAGCCAAAAAACTAAACCCCGAAAGTTTTGTGGTAGTTATTGGTTGCTATGCTCAGCTAAAACCTAAAGAAATATCTGAAATTAAAGGTGTTAACTTGGTTTTGGGTGCACAAGAAAAATTTAATATCGTTGAGCATTTAGAAAATAGAGATTTATATGAAACAAGCCAGTTTGTAGCTGGCCATATTAAAGAGGTAAAAGAGTTTTACCCTTCTTTTTCTTTTGGCGATAGAACAAGAACATTTTTAAAAGTTCAAGATGGATGTGACTATTTCTGTTCATTTTGTACAATTCCCTTAGCTAGAGGAAGAAGCAGAAATGCAACCATTGAAAAAACCTTGCAATCTGCTCAAATTGCAATTGATAAAGGGGCCAAAGAAATTGTGCTCACTGGAGTAAATATTGGAGATTTCGGAAAATCTACTGATGAAACTTTTTTTGATTTGGTAAAAGAGTTGGACAAACTAAAAGGAATTGAAAGATTTCGAATATCATCTATTGAGCCTAATTTACTTACCGATGAAATAATAAAGTTCGTTTCTCAATCAAAAAAGTTTGTTCCACATTTTCATATTCCACTTCAATCTGGCTCAGATAATATTTTAGAAGCCATGAGAAGAAAATACCGAACTAATTTGTATTCAGATAGGGTAAAAACTATAAAAAGCTTAATGCCAAATGCTTGCAATGGTGTTGATGTAATTGTAGGCTATCCAGGCGAAACTCACGAAGAGTTTTTAAAAACATACAATTATTTAAATGAGTTAGATATTGCTTACCTGCATGTTTTTACATACTCAGAAAGACCGAATACAGTTGCCATTAGATTTGATAATGTTGTTCCAATTGAAGATAGACAACAAAGAAGCTCAATGCTCAGAATTTTATCAGAAAAAAAGAAACGACACTTCTATCAATCTCAATTAGGAAAACAGGTAAATGTGCTATGGGAATCTACCGAAGAAAATGGAATGATGCATGGCTTTTCTGAAAACTATTTAAAATGCAAAACCATTTTTAATCCAGATTTGGTAAATACCTCTACAATGGTATCAATTGAAAATATTGATAAAGATGGAGTTATGACAATTAACCAATTAGAAACAGAACTAATTTGAATTTAAAAAATATTATGACTGAGGTTTTGGAGTTTACCCAAAATCTTGGCGACGAACTTCTAGTTAAAAGAAAAGGGTTAAAATCTCAAAATATTGAACACAAAGGTTTACACGATTTAGTCACTAATTTGGATAAATACTCAGAAAAAAAGCTAGTCGATTTTTTAGGAGAATTAGTTCCAAAAAGCGGCTTTATTGCTGAAGAAGGAACATCAACCAAACTAGGAAAAGAATACAATTGGATTATTGACCCCATTGATGGCACCACAAATTTTGTGCATGGTCTCCCGTGTTTTGCCATAAGTATTGCTCTTCAGCAAAAAAATAAAACCATTTTGGGTTTGGTGCATGAAATGAATTTGAGAGAATCTTTTTATGCCTATGAAGGGGGTGAAGCTTATTTAAATGGCAATTTAATACAAGTTTCAAAAACAAAAGATTTAAACCAAAGCTTAATTGCAACAGGTTTCCCCTACTCAGATTATGGCAAAACCGATCCATATTTAGAGGTTTTTAAAGAGATAATGCAAAAATCTAGAGGCTTACGAAGATTAGGATCTGCTGCTACAGACTTAGTTTATGTCGCAGCAGGAAGGTTTGAGGCATTTTACGAATATGGCTTAAGTCCTTGGGATGTTGCCGCAGGTGGTTATATTTTGCAAAAAGCAGGTGGGTTAGTTACTGAGTTTTCTGGAAAAGAAGATTACATTTTTGGAAAAACCTTAATTGCTTCAAATAATTTTGTTTACGATGAATTAAAAGAAATAATTAATAAGTATTTTTAAAAAATGTTGAATAAAAAATTATTCCTTTATTTCTTTTCTATTTTTTCTTTGCTATTACTGCAAAGCCAAACTGTTGACCCTAACCCACAACCTAATAAAATCAAAGTTTTCAAATTTGAAATTAAGGATGAAATTGGTCCTCCAACTTGGCGCACCACCAAATTAGCTATTGATGAAGCTCATAGAATAAATGCCGACTATATTGTGCTGGTTTTAAATACCTATGGCGGACTTGTAACTTCGGCTGACTCAATAAGAATTAAATTATTAAATTCAAAAATTCCAGTATTGGTATACATTGAAAACAATGCTGCATCTGCAGGAGCGCTAATCTCATTGGCTTGCGATAGTATTTACATAAAACCTGGTTCAACAATTGGTGCGGCCACTGTGGTTAACCAATCTGGCGAAGCTGTACCAGACAAATATCAATCATACATGCGCAAGAAAATGCGCGCCACTGCCGAAGAAAATAACAGAAACCCTGATATGGCAGAAGCCATGGTAGATCCTGATAAAGAAGTTGAAGGAATAAGTGAAAAAGGAAAAGTTTTGACTTTTACTGCTAATGAAGCTCTAGAAAATGGATTTGCAGAGGGCATAGTTTCGTCTGTGGCCGAAATGCTAGAAAAAGCAAAAATTACCGATTACGAAATTGTAAATTACGAACCTAGTTTTATCGATGAACTAATTAATTGGTTAATAAGTCCGATAATTAGTGGATTATTAATAATGTTAATAATTGGAGGCATTTATTTTGAACTTCAAACTCCTGGGTTAGGCTTTCCAATTGTTGCTGCTTTGTTAGGCATAACTTTATACTTTGCCCCACTTTACCTAGAAGGAATGGCAGAAAATTGGGAAATATTACTGTTTTTCATTGGAGTCATCCTTTTAGCAGTTGAAATATTTGCCATACCAGGATTTGGTATTTTTGGCATTTTAGGAATATTTGCCATAGTGCTTGGCCTTGCATTTAGCATGGTAAAAAATGACGGTTTCGATTTTTCAGGAGTTGATGCTTCAACAATTGTTCAAAATATTTTTATTGTACTAATTTCATCCTCATTATCTGTTGGAGGCGCAATAATTTTAGGTGCAAGATTAATTACCTCACATGCCTTTTCTCGTTTGGTTTTAAATACCGTGCAAAGCAAAAAAGAAGGTTATATAAGCTCTGGCAATACTATTAAGCAAGATTTAATTGGTAAAAAGGCAATAGCGGCAACAATTTTAAAGCCCAGTGGAAAAATTGAAATTGAAGGAGAACTTTGGGAAGCTGTGGCATCTGAAGGCTATTTAGATATCAACTCTGAAGTAAAAATAATCAGGCATGAAAATGCTCACTTTATTGTTAGAAAAATTTAATCCCAATACATTTCTTTTTCTTATTTTCACGTTCTAAAAACTTCACCTATGAAAAAACTTTACTACTTAATTGCAATTCTATTTTTTTCATTCTCATTAAAAGCTCAATATTCTTTTGATGCCGCCAATACAAACCCAGTGCCCGGAAACACTTACACCTTATATAAAGTAGAAGGTTCTGTTCCAGTTGGAGGTTCAGGCGCCAATGTTTCTTGGGATTTTTCTAGTCAAAGTACCGCAACTGAAGTAATGGGGAAATGGGAGGCAACAACTACGGGTTCTCCAGACATTTTTTACTCAGATCCTAATGTAGGTGTTCCTGACATAAAATTTTCTTACGATTCAACAATCTATTTTTACTTAACTTCTTCAAGCGGTCTGCAAACTGTAGGAAGAGCAACAAGCTACGGAGGAATTTTTGGTGTTTACCAACAAATGCCATATAATGTAAAAGCAAATGTTTACACATACCCTTTTGATTATGGAGATAAAGAAACTACACAATTAGATATTGCTTACAGTTATTTAGTTTCAGGACAGCCAGTTACAGGCAATGTTACAGGTCCAGTAGCTTTTGAATATGATGGTTATGGAAACATTACTTTACCTGATGGAAAGTATGTGAGTGATGTTGCAAGAGTAAAGGTAACTGAAAATTATAACAGAAGTTTAGGGGGTGGTATTGATAGCGTTAGAAATACTTTTTATGAATACAGGGAGGCCTTTACACCAACTTGGATTGCAAGAGTAGAAAGATACAGAGTAATTTTAACCAACGGTACAAAATATTTGAGGGATGATGCCTACTTTGTTAAAGGCTCTGAAGTACAAAATGTAAATGAACTTATAGAAAACTCTAACAATATTTCGGTTTATCCAAACCCTACTTCTGATTTTGCAAATGTTGAATTTTATTTACCAAAAAGATCTGATGTTTTAATTTCTGTTACCGATATTTTGGGAAATGAAACCAGTATTAGTCAATTGTTTGATGCATCTGCAGGAGAGTACAAAG
>JABAYK010000151.1 GCA_018609045.1 Flavobacteriales bacterium | reverse complement strand
CCAACTGTAGAAAATAGGCCAACAAAAGAGTTTGCCGCTGGAATTAATAAACCCCTTTGCTCATCTGCTTCCAAGTTTGAATAATTGTAAAACAAAAACATCGCAATAAGCACTATAAATAACTTAACTACTGAAATTTTTTGAAACAGGGCTTTTAACTTTAGGTTTTGCCAAGCATCTAGCATAGCTTGTTCTGCAAAAAACACCGAAAAAACACTAAAATACCAACCTGCATATTTTCCCGGAATTCCCCAATAATTAAAAAACAAATGGCCTAAACCTCCAAACAGAAAGCCAAAGCCAAATACTAAGAAAAAGTAAAACCAGTATTTGTAAAATTTTTTTATGGTTATTAAAGGATAAACTTTAAATGCAAAAAATAAAGAAAGAAAAAAAATTAAAAGATCTCCAGTAATGGCATTAGGCTCTAATAAATCGAGACCAAAAGCAGAAAATCTCATTTTTTCAAAATCTTGCCCAATAATCATTTTCCTTCAGATTTGAATTTAGCAAGATTTGCCAATATTATTTTATCTACTAACCGAGGGAAGAACTTTTGCATGTAATAATTTACAATTCCTAAACCAGAAAGAATAGAAATGTTTTTTCTAGTTTTTAAGTTTTGAAGCACAGCTTCTGCAACTTGTTTTGTGGTTTGAACCTTTTTGTTTGCCCTAGTATTCAAAATTACTTCTTGTCCGTTTTCGCCGATTGTAGTTTTGTTTTCTTCAATCTCTGTTATGGCAACATAAATTAACCCCACATGTAATTTATGGCTTACTTCTTCTGTTCTTATTGAATCGGCAAAAGATTTAAGCGCCATTTTAGATGCGCTGTAAGCCGATAAAGTTGGCAAACCTCTAATTCCAGCCAAGCTCGAAATAAAAATAATGCTGCCCTTGGTTTTTCTTAATGAAGGAATGGCAAATTTCGTTGGGAAAATCTTGCCCATTACATTGGTGGTAAATACCTTTTTAAAAACATTTGGTGCTAGGTCCGCAAAATCGCCACGCATAGAGACCCCAACATTATTTACCAAAATATCAATTTTACCAAATTTTTGTAAGGTGAATAAGATTAAGTTTTCGGCTACTTTTTCATCTGAAACATCACCACAGAATGAGCAAACATCAGAATTATTTGCCTTTAATTCTTCTTCAACAGTGTTTAGCTTTTCTTGGTTTCTTCCATTAAGAATAACTGTAGCTCCATTTTGTGAAAGTAGCACTGCAATGGCTTTTCCTATGCCTTGGCTAGAACCGGTTACAATGGCGATTTTTTTAGAAAAACTCATTTCAAGTTTATTTCAGGATGATGTTTTAAGGCTGTTAAACTGTTGGTTAAAGCCAAAACAATATGCACTAAAATAGCAATGACTAACGAACCTGTTAAAAGTGTTAAAATGCATAATACCAATCCAAGTGGAATTGCACCTATAGTTTCATCTAATCCTTTAGGAATATGAGTTGCTGAATACATGGCAATATTAATTGCAATTGCGGGCCAAACTCCCATGTATTCAATTAATGGAAACAGCAATACTCCCCTAAACAATATTTCATATCCTATCAAGTATAAAACCCATCCAACTATATTTATTATTAAGGTTTTTTGGGTCCAAACCTTACTTCTAATTTGTGGATAGTTTACCAAGTTTTTAGGTTTTCTAGCGCTAAAAAAAGTAATAGGAATAGCAATGGCAGAAAGTATCAATACCCACATCAAGCTTGCTAAAAACGTAGATTTTGGAATTGTTATTCCAATAGAGCCAAGTGAATTAACATCAGTAAGAGAAAAAAGTAAAACCACCGAAAGAATTCCCATGGTAAAAAAGCCAACCAATTTGCTAAACAAAAAGTGATTTACCGAAGCTTCATCTTTTGGTTTATTCTTAAAAAAAGATTTTTTGATTATTTCAGATTTTGATAAAAACCAAAAAGAACCAAAGCAAAGCAACGAAGCAATAATGGGAACAAACTGGTTTAAATCATCTGTGCTAAACTGCAGGTTAACATCAAAGTAATTTATCATGTAAAAGGGAATTCTATTTTAGGCGGGCAAAAGTAGCTTAATCGAAAGTTTTAGTTTTAAGATTTTGTAAACTTTTTGGTATGCAAGCCAAACTCGCTTTTTATCCTCACCAAATAAAATCCTTGTGGTAAAAACTCTAAATCGAAATTTAATTTCCAAAAGCCTTTGTTGGTTTCTTCATACATTACTTGGCCTACACTGTTTAAAACCTGAACAGCCTCCCAATTTATATTTAGCGGAATTTCAACATTTACTTCATTTCTGGCAGGGTTTGGATAAATAACAAATCCAATATTTTCAGTATCGAACCCGATAAGGTATTTTCTTGAAAGTATTACTGAATCGCAAACATTAGAAATACCAATTTGGTAATAACCAGGCCTTGTGGGCTCGTAAATAGAATCTTGGGCGCCAGATATTGTTTTGCCTTCAAAATACCACTGTATCGAAAACTCTTGGTTCACATTAGATTTTAAAAATCCGTTTTCAAATGCTAATTCGGGCTGTGTTGGAGGATCTAAAATTTCGATAGGATACAAAAGTGGCCCTGCCAAACCGCAATAATTACTTGCAGTTACCGAAATAGTATCAAACCCACTTTCAGTCCATTTGGCAAAAGCGAAGTTATCTACAGCGCTATTTTGTGCTTTGTTAAATTGCCAATTGTAAGAAGTTAAATCAGTTGAGGCTATTTGGTATTCTTGGGTTGTGTTAATGCAAACTTGGCGCTCTCCAATTAAGGTACTGTTTAATTGAGGCAATTTGTTTATTACCATCACAATAGATGAAGGAGCACTTAACCCACATAAATTTTTAGAGAAAGCACTTAATATTTTATCTCCGGTTTGCTCCCAAACAATTTTAACAGAATCATCTTTTTGGTCTAAAATACTGCCACCATCAACAAACCAACTTAAAGTTTGGCCAAAACCAGGGTTAGCAAAATAAACAGAAGTATCTAAAACGCAAGATTTTTTGTTTTGCACTGTAAACGAAGGTTGTGTAGGAAAACCATCAACGTGTATTGTTTTTTGTAAAGTGCTACTTGTACCGCAAACGTTTTGCGCTTGTACAGATAGTTGGTGGTCACCGGGTGTTGTCCAAGTTAATTTAACCGAATCGTTTTTGGCAAGTAACCCTCCACCGCTTGTTAAATTCCACAGGTAAGTTTCACCTAATTTCTTAGTTAGAAATTGTAAGTCAGAACCAAAACACAAAGAATCATCTCCAAAAATTTGAGTTGGTTTATTTGGAACTCCTAACACTTTGATTGAAAGTTGGGTGCTGTCTCCAACACCGCAATAATTGGTCGAAATAATTTTCAAATTAAAGTTTCCAGTTGTGTCAAAATCTATTTTGGCTGTATTGCCTTTTGGCAGGATATTAAACACATGGTTTGTTTTCCAAATGTAGCTTGCAGGTGTTGTGGTTGCTACAATGTAAGTAGTTGAGCCTTTACAAACAAACGTATCTCCCTGAACCACAGTAGGAGCTTCAGGTAGTTTTGATGTTTCTACAATTGCCACTCTTGGTGAGCCTGTTCCACAAAAGTTTACGGGCTTGGCCTCGAGTAAAAAAGTACCTGCATTTTGCCAATTTGCAACAACAAAATTTTGGTTTCCAGAAATTAGGCCTCCACCATTAATGCTCCAAATAATAGAATCTGCATTTGGGGCATTTGTAAAAAATGAATCAACAGCGCCAACACAGGTTTTTAGGTTTCCTTGAATAACGCTAGGTATTTGTGGAATATCTTGAATTTCGAAGTTGATTGAATCTGCCAAACCAAACCCACATTTGTTGGAAGAAGTTGCTACCAAAATAAAATTACCTTGTTGCGTGGCAGTAACGAAACAACTATCATTATTTGGATTTAGAAGTCCGCCACCAGTGCTATTCCAGTTGATGCTAGTGCCATTACTATTTGCTTTAAACTTTGCCGTACTGCCAACACAAAAAACAGAATCGCCCAAAATAGTGGGTTTAAAACTGGGCACATCAATAGGGGTTAAATTTAAATTTAAAGTATCGCTATTTCCGCACTGATTTTGCGAAAAAACTTGAAGATTAATAGGATTTAAGTTGGCAACATTTAAATTAAGTGTTCTTGTTGTATCAAACAAAAACAAGCTTGAATCAATTATCCAATTGTATTTACCATTTGGCACTTGAAAGGTTTCATAAATTTCATTTCCTAAACAAGGTGAAGCATCGCCTTGGGTTAAAATAGGCTGTGGAGGCACAGTGCTTACCAAAACAGTTTTAGATAACTTGGGTCCAATGCCACATTTATTTGCTAATTGCAGCTCTAAATCAAAGCTTCCTGGGGCCAACCAATTCACACTTGCTGCGTTGTTTTGGGTGCTTAAAAAGCCTCCTCCAGTTAAATTCCAAACATAATTCAAAGAGGTATCTAAAGGCGTAGCAAAAGATGTTTGATTTATGCAGCTCGTTGTATCTCCAAGTATAACTGAAGGAGAAATTACATCAATTACCTGCAAGTTAAAGTTCAAAATATCGCCAAACCCACAAACATTTTTGGGTGTAATAATAACTTGAGAATTTCCAGTATCTGGTAAGTTGATGTTGAAAATAGATAATGCAGTATCTAAATTCAACTTGCCTGAAAAATTCCAAAAAACTGAGTCGGTGTTTTGGGTAGTTACTTGAAATGTATTTTGGCCTTTACACAAAACCGAATCATTTACAAGTGTTGGGGTTTGAGGAACATCATTTACATTAATTACAAATGTTTTTGGGGTTCCTTGGCCACAATTGCTTTGTGGAATTACTACCAAATTTTGATTTCCACTTTGAGTCCAATTTACAACAGCAGAGTCGTTGTTAAATAACAAATTTCCTCCACTTCCTAATATCCATTGGTAAGTTTGGTTGGGTTCGGGGTTAATGTTGTAAATCTCAGTTTGTAAACAAGGAATTAAATTTCCGTTTAAAATACTTGGAGATTTTGGGTTACTTAAAACTTCAATTTGTTTTTGAAAACTGTTAGATGAGCCACAAAGGTTTGAGGCTGAAACCTGAATTGTAAATATTCCCGAATCGAGCCAATTTACAGTTGCTGAATTTCCTGAGCTGCCAATACTTCCGCCTGAGGTTTGCCACGTATAAGCGTATGATGAATCGAAATTTGTTTGGTAATTGATGATGTTTCCTTTACAAAGCAAAGAATCTCCTAAAATATTGGAAATTATAGGGGTTGCTTCAATTTTTATGGGAAGAGTGTAAACTGTATCTGTACCGCATTGGTTTGTGCCTGTAATAATTATGGTATCTAGGCCTGCCGAAGTCCAATTAACAAAGGCATTACCTCCAAGTGAAATAATATTGGTATTTGATGTAGTTTGCCAATTGTAGGTAATTCCGGTATTTGGTGTAAAGCTATAAGCACTGTTTCCTGAGCAAACTAGAGAGTCTCCAACAATTGAATTTAGAGGGTTTGGGTTTCCAATTACCTCAATTAATTTGTTTGATTTACAACCATTGTTGGTTTGTAATTTTAAGTTAAAAATACCTTGTTCTTGCCAAATTACAGAAGCCGTATTGGCTGAATCAATTAAAACACCACCAGAATCTAAACTCCAACTGTATGTGATTCCGCTTTGAAAACTTACACCATAATTTGAAGTATCTATACAGCTTTGGTTGGATCCCGAAATGGTAGAGATTAAACTTGATAAAGTATCTACAAAAATAATTTTGTTGATGCTGTTAGATGTTCCGCATGAGTTTGAAGCTGAAACCGATAAAATATAGCTGCCTGATGAAACCCAGTTGATATTAGCAGTATTTTTAGATGTATTTAACGCCCCACCGCCAGACAAATTCCAAATAGCATTGCTATTGGGTAAGTTAACCAAATACTGCTGAGAACCTAAACAAACCGAGTCTTCTCCAATAATTTCAGTTGGTGGGTTTGGAATATCATCAACACTTATTGCTTTTACCAAACTAGGCCCATTTCCACATTGATTACTTCCTTGAACAGTAATGTTAAATTTACCCTTAGTATTCCATAATACAGAAGCTGAGTTACCAAGCGGGATAATTGCTCCTCCACTATCTAAACTCCAATTATAGGTAGCGCCTGATTGAGGAATAATGCCATAATTTTCTACACCAACACAGGGAGTTAAATCTCCAGTAAAATTTGTGGGAGTGTTTGGAGCTTCGTTTACTAAAACATTAAAATTTGTTGATGGCCCATTGCCACATTGGTTTACTTCGAAAGCGCTTATAGTATAATTTCCAGCCGAAGCAAAGTTTATTATGGCCGAATCGCTGTTGTTGGTAATTTGACTACCAGGGGCACTCCAATTGTATTGGTTATTTGGGTTAGCACCTTGAATGCGAAAAATATTTTGGCCGGCACAGATAGAGTTATTTCCTGCTATGGTTGGCGAGTTGGTTGGATTTCCTATTACGTTTATTGGATATTTTATTGAATTTGTTGTACCACAAGAGTTTGTTGCAGAAACTGTAATTGTGTCAAACTGAGCGGTATTCCAGGTAAAGAGTCTGTTGTTTCCCAAGCTTATTTTTATTGCGCTTCCTGAGTTTTGCCATTGGTAAAGAGCGCCTTCTTGGTTTGTAATTTCATACAAATGGCTACCTAAGCAAACTGCTGTATCGCCCGAAATTACAGGAACTGTTGGAAAACTTTTTACCCTTACTTCTATGCTTTTTGTTGGGCTTAAACCGCAAGAGTTTGATGCGATTACTTCTAAATTGTGTTTGCCTGAAGTATTCCATACTACAGTGCAAGTATCACCAGTATTGTTAAGAATTGTACCTCCAGAGCCTAATGTCCAAATGTGTGTAATCTCATTTTGTGGAGAAACTGTATAAATTGCTGTATCTAAACAAACTGAAGTATCTCCAAAAATGGCATCTGGTTGATTTGGCTTACAACCTAATTTGGCAATAAAGCCATCTCTAAAAGCTTGACCCGAATAAACAGTGCCATCAAAATTAATTTGACCTAAAAAATCGCCAACCAAAAACACCTGTTCTGAGGCATCAACAGCAAAGCTTTTTCCGAAAACACCAACCCCATCAGCTTTACCTTTAACCCATTCTACAGTTCCATTTGAATCTACCTTGGCAACAAATGCAGACTGCCCGGGAGAGGAAACTACAAAATTGTCGAAACTTGCAGAAGTATTGAAAAAGCCTGACATGATGAAACCATCCTTTTGGGCAATAATTTTTTGGACTTCGTCATTACCGCTGCCTCCAAATTGCTTGGCCCATTTTAAATTTAGCTGTTTGTCGAACCTTGAAACGATGAAGTCTCGTCCACCACTTGAAGAAAATAGTGTGGGGCCAAAAGTTAACCCAATTCCATTTAAACCTAAACCAATGTAGCTGTTTCCTTTTTTATCGGCATCTAAAGTGTAAAAAGGAAAGTTAGGAGTAGTAATTGAGGTATTATTTAAATTGTTATTTAAATCCAACCTAGAAATTACAACAAGATTATTTGTATTACCATTTAAAAAAGTTGAAAATGGGGAATAAAGAAATCCTAAACTATCGGGAGCAACTTCATACTCTAAAGGAAAAATTTGGGGAACGAATAAATTTATAATATTACCTGAGGTAGTAAACTTAGCAAAAAAACTTTTAAAAAATGAAAATTGAGAATATGTTGCGGCTAAAGTATCTAGAAATACACTTCCTTGCCCAAAGTTTCCCGAAACAATTAATTCTCCTTGATTATTGACTTCAACTCGGTTTACTGTTTCTGGAGATGATGGGTTTATAGCTGAACTTCCCCCACTTCTTGTCCATTGAGCATTTCCATTTGTATCAAGCTTCATTACAACAATATCTCTTCCTCCGATAGCTGTAAAATTGGTCGTGTCGAAATTTCCAAATAGAGTAAAATATCCGCCTACATATAAATATCCGTTATCATAAGTTATGGATGTAAAGCCATCTTCGCTTTGACCGGTTAAAGGCTTAACCCACTTAAAATTTCCGTTTTTATCTAATTTGGTTATAAAACCATCTGTGGAGCCGACTGAGGCCATTGAAAGCGAGTCGAAATTTGCTATACCATTAAAATTTCCAACCACGTATAGGTTTCCGTTTTCATCAATGGTAACCTCCTCACAATTAATATCTCCAGTATTGGAAGTAATAAGTTTTACCCATTCCCAATTTTGTTGGCCAAAAGAGGTTGAGACAAAAAGGAAAAACAGAAAAGTAGTTAGAAATTTTCTCATTAGTGGTTAAGCAACTCTTTAACAAGAAAATAGACAATTGGTTCAATGATTTAGTTGCCCAATGCCTCTTTAAAAGTTTTTAGCACTCTTTCGCGAGCAAATTTATGTTCAACAACTTGTTTTTGTTGGTAGGATAATTCTTGAAATTCGGGAACCCATTTTTTGATGTATTTTAAGTCTGGGTCGAATTTTTTGGTTTGTAATTCGGGATTAAAAACCCTGAAATAGGGCGCTGCATCGCAACCAGAACTTGCCGCCCATTGCCAACCTCCATTGTTGCTCGAAAGTTCAAAATCTATGAGTTTCTCGGCAAAGTATGCCTCGCCCCAACGCCAATCAATTAGCAAATGTTTGGTTAAAAAACTTGCTACTATCATCCTAACACGATTATGCATAAAGCCAGTTGTATTTAGCTCTCGCATCCCCGCATCTACAATTGGATAGCCAGTTTTTCCTTGGCACCAAATTTCAAATTGAGCTTTATCTCTTCGCCATGGTATTTGATCGTATTTTGGCTTAAAAGCCTCGTTTACCACATGCTGATTATGATGAAGAATCATCATGTAAAAATCTCGCCAAATAAGCTCATTTAACCAAGTTTCATTTCGCTTTAAACCCTCTGAAGCTAAGTGCCTAATGCTTACTGTTCCAAACCTTAAGTGAACACTTATTCGAGTGGTTCCTCTTTTTGATGGAATATCTCTTGTGTTGTGGTAATCGTCTACTATTTGGGTAACTAGTTGAATTGGAGGAATTTCTTTGTTGCTTTTTTCGAATCCTAAATCTGCTAATGAAGGCAATAAGAAAGGTTCCGTTTTTACAAAATTTTCAAAATATTTTTCTGTAGGGTAGGGCTTTAGGTAATATGAATTCAGCTTTTGTTTCCATTTTCTGGCATAAGGCGAAAACACCGAATACCATGAGCCATCATCTTTAACAACTTCGTTTTTTTCGAAAATTACCTGGTCTTTATAAGTTTTGAATTCAATTTTATTTTTTGAAAGTAAAGATTGAATTTCAGAATCTCTTTTTAGGGCATAAGGTTCATAATCGTGGTTGGTATAAACTTCAACCAGCTTATGGTTTTTTATTAATTCTTCAAAAACTTCGGTTGGGGTGCTAAAGAAAACTTTTATTGAGCTGTTTAATTTTATTAGTTCTGCTTGTAAGTTTTCAATTTGTTGATGAAGAAATGTAATGCGTTGGTCTTTTTTATCTTTTAAATCGCTAAGTATATTTTTATCGAAAATGAAGATTGGAAGTACCTTATTGCCTGATTTTAAAGCATCATACAAACCAGCATTATCATGAAGCCTTAAATCTCTTCTAAACCAAAAAATAGATAATTTTTCCTGCATTAAAATAAGTTTTCAGCTAGTTTATCGAATTTTTCATCAGGCTTGGCATAATTAAATCTGCCTAATTTTTGGGTAGTGTAATAAGCATCCATGCCTGAAACCGTAACAGTTTCGGCTAAATTTAAATCTACAAAACCATCTTCTTTAATCAACTCATGGTTTAGCGATACATGAACTATTTCTCCAATAACCAAAATGGTATCGTTTAATTCGATTAATTTATGATCTCTGTAAGCTAAGCCTATTTTTAAATGAGACTTATTAACAAATGGAGCTTTGATATTTTCTTCGAAAAATGGTGTTAAATCTACCGCTTCGAACTCTGAAACATCTTCGCTATATTTTGCCGAGCATTGGTGGGCTTTTTCTACAAAACTTGGGTGAATATGGTTAATGGTAAAAAAGCCTGTTTCTTGAATGTTTGTCCAAGTATGACGAGGCACAACGGCAGGCCTTACAATCATACCAATTAATGCTGGGTTGGCTCCCAAATGAAAAATTTGACTAAAAATGGCCAAATTCAAAATTCCTTTTTCAGATTGTGTTCCGATTAATGCCGCCGATTTGAAACCAGTGATGGAGTTTATCAGCTGCGTACGATACCTTTTGGGCATCTCAAGTATATCTTGCTGAGTAATTATTTTCTGCAAAACTTAAACAATTTTTACCGAGCCCATTCCACCATCAACGCCAAAAACCTGGCCTGTAACCCATGAAGATTCATCAGATAAAAGGTAATAAATAGCATTAGAAATATCTTCCGTTTTTCCAACTCTTTTTAGCGGATGTCTTTGGTCGCTGGCAGCTCTTTTTTCATCTGTAGATAGAAGTCGACCAGCAAGTGGAGTGTCTGTTAAAGATGGAGCCACAACATTTGCTCTAATTTTCGGTGCATATTCTGCTGCAATAGATTTGGCTAAACCTTCAATTGCCGATTTAGAAACCGCTACACTTGAGTGAAATGGCATGCCCAATTTTGTAGCTGCTGTTGAAACGTAAACCAAACTAGCAGGTTCGGCTTTTTTTAGATTGTTGATTAGGGCTTGGGTAATTTTTATAGCACCTAATAAATTGATGTTTAAATCCTCTTGAAAGTCTTCAATTTTTAACCTATGAAAAGGCTTTAAATTAATTGTACCTGGCAAGTAAACCAATCCGTGAATAACTTCAGGCAAGCTGCTTAAATCTGGCAAATCTTGGGTAACATCCCATTCAATTGTATTAAAACCAGAATTAGAATTTC
>JABAYK010000051.1 GCA_018609045.1 Flavobacteriales bacterium | reverse complement strand
GCAGGAACTTATTTTCAGTTGTTAGACTATAGCTCAATTTCTGATGAAAAAGATGTAGATTTTGCAGTACGCATTACCAAAGAATATGGCGTTAGTGCCATACCTGTTAGTGTTTTTTACCATAACCCGATAGACAATAAAGTACTTAGGTTTTGTTTTGCCAAACAAGAAGATACGTTGGCAAAAGCAGGTGAAATACTTAAAACTGTAAAATAAAAAAGCCGCTTCTCATTAGAAGCGGCTTAGTAGCTCGTTGCACCAAAAACACCACGCTTAATTAAGCTTGGCTAAAGGATGAGCCAATCCTTCCCAGCTAGTTAATTCCATTTTTATAGACCCAAATAATATTTCGGCTTCGGCCAAAACAGGGATTTTGTTTTTATCGTTGCTAATGTAAACGCTCATGTCGTCTTCATCTTTAAATACTCTTCCTTCTTGTATAATTGGTACAAACCTCATACACTCAAAAGTTTCTTTGCCAACTTTTACTTTTTCTATGCCTTTAAAGCGAACTTTCAATGGCCATACTTCATAATCTAAGTAAGAATAAAGCTCTATGGCATCGCCTTCTTTTATTTTACTGTAATCAATTGTTCTGGCATAATAAAAAGCACTTAATATATCTTGAACATTGGCAGGCACTAAGATTTTTTCGTTGTGTTTGCCATCATCAATTAATTTTTCGTTTTGGTAAAAGGTATAATCACGGTTTATTTTATAACCTCCTTCGCTTACTCTTCTTTTAAAAGTAACTGGGTTCATGGTTTTTACATCAACTTGGCTTTCGTAAGTATCTCTTACTTTAAAAAACCAATCGAAAGTACCCTCGCTTTGTCCTTTGCCTATTAAATTGTTAGTTGGTTTCCCGTTTACACTAGATTGCTTAACCTCCATGCTAGCACTACCGGCATTTATAAAACCGTAATGAATTCTAAACTCTAGTTTTTCGCCTGGTTTAAAAGGCATGTAGTTATCTACTCTTGCGTGAAAGTTACCTAAGCTTTCAACATTTTTTACGTGCTTGTAAGGATCTCCGAATGCCATTAACCCTAAGGCTAATATGGCAAGTGTTAATTTTTTATGTTTCATGGTGCTGTGTTTTGCGGTAGTATTTTCAAATGGTGTGCCAGAAATTTGAAAACAATTACAACCTGTTGTTTTTCATGGTATTAAAACCATATTAAACTAGCAACAATCTGAATAAAAAACCAGCCAAAGCAAACCCCAAAAAGAAAAACTACTGGGCAATTACTTTTTTAACCGCTACACCATTAGAGCTTTCAAAATAGAATTGATAAACTCCTTGTGGTAAAGGGTTAAGTTCAATATTTACTTTATCTCCAAAAAGTAAGGATTCAAAAACTAGTTGGCCTTGAAGGTTTAAAACCTTAAGTTTTGTTGGGCCCGAAACGCCTACAATTGAAACATTTCCTTGGGTTGGATTAGGGAAAACCTCTATTTGGTTCTTAATATTTAATGTGTTTTCTAAAGAACTTGGCAAAACTGTTTTACAGCTAGAAGTATCAGTGCAAGCTCCGTTGGAAACTATTGAAGCATATGAACCATCTTCGGTTGGTTTAAAAGTGCGAGCATTTTCGCCAACAACTATGTTTCCTGTATTACAATCTAACCATTTATAATCAACTCCTACTTCCTTCGCCCTTAAGCTTCCATTTATAAAGGTTACTGTTGTGTCAATATCTTCTATTACCAAAAACATTTGAATACTGCTATCGCAGCCCAAATTTGTTGGAATGGTGTCGTTATGCCAACCGCCTGAATTCCAAATAAATTTTCCGCTCGGTGAAACTCGTTTTCTGCAAACAGTATCAGAAACCTGAACCAATTTATTAGAACCAATAGTTACATTTAAACTTATTACTGAATCGCAACCCTGTTTATTAGTTGTAATTTCTATATAATTTCCAGTTAAGTTATAGGTGTTACCTAAGTCTGAAGTAAAACTACCAAAGCAACCTATTCCACTTGCATTTGCTCCATTAGCATAACCTATTTGAATATTGTAATTAAAAATACTATCGCAACCAGTTCCTGTAAAAACAGTATCAGAAAAAATGGAAGATGTTGTTACCAAAGCTCCTTTATATGTTTTGAAGCTATCGCAAGCTTGTGTGCTGATATTGGCCACAATATCACTTGTAATAGTAAGGTTTGAAACTACCACACTATCACATCCTGTATAAGTCGAAAGTGTATCAAAATATGTTCCGCTAGCGGTGTATGTATTTCCTGTTGGACTTAAATAGCTTTTGCAAGAAGAAAATGTTTGCACATCTAGTTTTGATGAATAAATGGTTAAATCAATGGTGATTAAACTATCGCAACCAAATGAGTTTGCTAACACATCTACATACTTGCCAGATTGATTGTAAAAGTTACCACTCGGGCCATAATAGCCATCACATTTGGCTACTGCAAAAGAGTCTGTTGGGTTAGCAAGAGCAGTAAAGTTTATGGCATAGGAGCTGTCACAACCAAAAGAGCTAGTTACAGTATCGTTGTAAATACCTGTTGCATTTATGGAAAAACCAGAAGGTAATAAATAAGGTACACAAGCTGTAATTGTATCCGTTCCTCCAACAATAGTGCTTGAAGGAGCTAATGTTGAACTTCCCAAAACCCAATTTGAAGAAGACCCTGACAAGGCAAAATTGTTTAACGTTCCATTATTGTTATTCCCTGAATAGTCTGTTAAAGTTGTAACTCCACTATTAGCACCACTTGGTGAGCCATGGTTAAATTTATAGTAGGCTTCTAAATTATTTGGAGGTGCACAAAACTCGCCATTCATATTGGCTAAGATTTGGCTCGCCGTTAAGGCTGTACTCCAAATTCTAACCTCATCAATTAAACCTCCAAATGGTATGGAGCCACCACTCACCCTTTGTCCTATTCTTAAATTTGCGCCCGTTGTTGGTGTGTTTACACCTGATAAATTACCTGTACCTGCCTGTATACCATTAACATACAAATATCCTGTACCATTATTTAATACAAAGGCCACATGAGTCCATTGGCCTGCTGTTATTAAACTTGCTCCTGTACCAATATTGGTATTGGTTCCACCAGAAATATAGCCAATACCCCTGTTTGCATTCACATTAAAAGTGTTTCTTGAACCTACCGCATTTAGACCATAATCTAAAATACAAAGGGTATTATTGGGTGCTGTGTTGCTAACATTTATCCATGCTTCAAAAGTTCTGTTTGCGGTGCCCGTAACTCCCTGGTAAGTTGTTTGAACGAAGTCATTTACACCATCAAAACTTAAAGCCCTGTTTTGAGCATTCAGGTGCAATACTCCAATAAAAATTACTAATATGGTTAAGAGGTTTTTCATGTGTTTGGTTTTTTCAAAAATACTGCTTGTCGTCAGAAAAAAACAAGCAAATTTCAAGCTTAAACTACATACTTAAGTTGTCCCCATTTCCATTAAATGATCAAAAACCTCATCAACCGAAATAGCTTGTATGGCATCTACGGGGTTTTTAAAGTTTTTATCGTGCATAAACACTTTGGTATCAAAACCTATTGGCGCCCAACGCCCTGCGTGTATTGGCCGGTTGCTTACATACAAACCCATGGCATGTGTACCCAAAGCAGCCGCAATATGCAATGGCCCAGTTGAGGCAGCCAAAACACCATTGGCCTCTGCCAAAAACCCTATAAGTTCGGTTAAACTCATTTGCCCAAAAAGGTTGGTTACATTGCTTTGTTTCAATTGAGCCAACTCAGGCACCAAATCAGCTTCAGCACTTGTACCGGTTAAAAAGAAATGGAATAAATTTTCGGGTAATCGTTTTACCAGTTCTATGTATTTGGCTTGTGGCCATTCTACAGCGCTGCCCTTAGATTTTGCATGAATTACCAAATTATACTTGTTAGGCTGTAGCAACTTTTGCCAATTTTCTGTGGCTGCAGGCAATTCTAAATCGTAATAATTGGCAATGTTTCTTTTTTCGGGAATTATTTCGAGGTCCAAACCTTTTAGCAACTTAAAGTTGAGTTGTGCTTCGTGCAAACCTGATTTTTTACGTGAAAAGTTCACCAACTTGTTGCAAGTATGCCAATGGAAAATCCTTCCAAAAGTTCCTGCTCGGGTTTTTATTTTAGCGGTTTTGGCTGCATTGGCAATTTCTTTTCTCGGAAAAACATGAATAATGGTATCGTAACCTAAGTCTTTTAAAAATTGTGCTTGTGTTTTTGAATCTGCATTAGCAACTTCATCCCAACTGAAAAATTCATCAACCCCAGTAGCTAGTTTTACAATGGGTTGGGTATAATTTCTACCCAAAAACCCCAACTTAACGCCGGGATAGTTTTGTTTTAAATATCCCGCCAAGGGTAGCGTTAAAACCACATCACCAATACTATCGGTTCTACTTATGAGTATTTTTTTCGATTTCATGATTTATGCAATTGCCTTAACTTTTTGTATTTCAAAAATGTAGCATATGCCGAAACCCTGCAAACTTGAAAACCCATAGGGCCATCTAAAAATCCGAATTGAAAAATATAGGCTTTCGTAAATTTTACCACAGGAGCAAAAACCAACTTTAAAAAACTAGCTTTCTTGCCTTTTTCAAAAGCATCTTTGGCTGTTAGGGTTGTAAATTTATCAGCTTGCTTGTAATGTTCTTCAATATTGTAATAGCTGTAATGCAGCAAATCACCTTTTAGGTGGGCTACTTTTACAAAAGGCTCGAGTTTTATTTCTTCGTGAATTTCGCCTTGCCATTTACCAGCCTCTTTGCTCCAAATTCTAAGTTTGGTATCAGGATACCAACCGCAGTGTTTAATCCAAGTACCGCAATAATTGGTGAGTCGGTTAAATTGAAAAGCATGATCAATTCGCAAAGATTGCTTTATGGCGATAATTTGATTACGTAATTCTTCGCTTAAAGCCTCATCGGCATCAATACTTAAAATGTAATTATTTACGGCCAAACTGTTGCCATAATTTTTGGTTTCGCTGTAGCCTTTCCAAGTAGTAGTTTCAACTCTGGCTCCCAAATTTTTTGCAATTTCAATCGTACTGTCTGTTGAGCCATTGTCTAATACTAAAATTTCGTCAACCACGTTTTGCAAGCTCAAAATGCACCTTTCGATGTTTTTTGCTTCGTTTTTAGTAATAATTACGGCAGAAATTTGGGTCATAATATCAAAACAAAATTAAGCAAAGCCGATGGTCTGTGATTTACACCTAGCAATTAAGGCTCGAGTTTTTAAATTCTATATTTGCCGCATTATATGAAGCAATTTTTTGAGATATTGGGTTTTGCGAAAAACTACCGCAACAACGTAATTCAGAATATTTTATTCAATTTTCTTACCTCTCTTTTTTCGCTTTTTTCATTTGCGGCCATAGCGCCATTTTTAGCCATACTTTTTAAAACCATAGATCAAAATGTGGTTAAACCCGAAAAGTTTGTGCTTTCATCGCAAGGGTTGCTTAACCAAATGAACTATTTTCTTTCTACTTACGTGGCAGAAAATGGCTCTGAAGCAGCCTTGTTGTTGTTTTGCGGGGTAATAATATTCATGTTTTTGCTAAAAAACGCTACTACCTATTTTGCTACTTACCATCTAGCTAAAGTTAGAAGTGGCGTGGTAAGAGATATTAGAAAAGCCATTTACAACAAGGTTTTGCAATTGCCCATGAGCTTTTTTACTACCGAAAGAAAAGGCAATATTCTATCAAAATCTACCAACGATATACAAGAAATTGAAAAATCTATTCTGGGGGCGTTAGAAATGGTTTTCAGAGACCCGCCTAAATTCTTTTTGTACTTGATTACGCTCTTTATCATGAGTTGGAAATTGACACTTTTTGTAATTATTTTACTTCCAATTAGTGGATTTTTAATCAGCAGAATTGCCAAAAGCCTTAAACGCAAAGCCAAAAGAGGCCAATCTAAATTAGGCGATGTATTAACACTTTTAGAAGAAACCTTATCTGGCATTAGAATTATTAAAGCTTTTAATGCAGAAAGTGAAATTGGCGGCAAATTCAACAAAGAAAACGACACCCACTTTAGAATAAACACCAAAATTCAGCGAAGGCAAGCACTTGCTTCTCCTTTAAGTGAGTTTATGGGAGCCATATTAATTTCATTGATATTATGGTTTGGAGGCAGAATGGTGTTAAGCCCAGAACCTACTTTAACTGGAGAGTTTTTCATCACCTTTATTGTAATTTTCTCTCAGTTAATATCTCCTGCTAAATCATTTAGTACTGCTTTTTTTAAGATTCAAAAAGGAGCAGCGTCTTTAGATAGAATAAAAGAACTTTTGCAGGAAGATTTAAAAGTAAAAGAGGTTGAAAACCCCAAAACTTTAAATGATTTTAGGCAAACTATTGAGTTTAAAAACGTAAACTTCAAATACGACCAAGAATTGGTTTTGAAAAACGTTAACCTCAAAATCAACAAAGGCGAAATGGTAGCTTTGGTTGGCCCATCGGGTGGAGGAAAATCTACTTTAGCCGATATGTTACCCCGATTTTATGACCCAACAGATGGTGAAATTTTAATTGACGGAGAAAACCTCAAAGACCTTAAAATAGAAGACATCAGAAACCAAATGGGCATAGTTACCCAAGAAAGTATTTTGTTTAACGATTCGGTTTTTAACAACATTACTTTAGGTTCTGACGAAACAAGAGAAGAGCCTGTTATTGAAGCTGCAAAAATTGCCAATGCACACGAATTTATTACCCAAACTAAAAATGGGTACAACTCAAAAGTAGGTGAGCGTGGTGGTAAACTCTCTGGCGGGCAAAGACAACGTTTAAGCATTGCACGCGCAGTATTTAAAAATCCACCTATTTTAATTTTAGATGAAGCAACTTCGGCCCTTGATACCGAAAGCGAAAAACAGGTGCAAGAAGCCTTAGATAATTTGATGGAAAACCGAACTACTTTGGTTATTGCTCACAGACTTTCTACAATTCAACATGCCGATAAAATTGTGGTAATTGAAAATGGAGAAATTGTTCAAGTTGGTAAACACGATGAATTGGTAACCCAAGAAGGTGTTTACAAAAAGCTTTTCGATTTACAGAGCTTTGCTTAAAAATATATTCGGTATTGCACAACAGGTAGCCTGCCCAATTGATATCTCGTAATTACCTCACCATTATCTGGGTTAAACTCCTCGTTAAAAATGTTTTTCCTATTGGTGATGTTTTGTAAATCGAAAGCAAATTCTTGGCTAATTTTTGAGCCATCAAAACGCCAACCCACTTTAATATCAAGCCTAAAATAATCTTGGTATCGATGCTCGAAGTTTCTAGTAAAATCAAAAACTGGTTCTTTTGCAGCAATAGATTCCTCTAGTAAAATTGGGGTAAACCTTTGTCCGCCATTGTAAACCAACCTTCCATTAATATTGATCCTATTAGCTCTTTTAGCTTTATTTTCTAATATCCTAAACTCTTTGCCCGATAGTAAATTTACAGCATAGTTCGAGCTAAAAGCAGTTTGATACCAAACCCCGTTGCTTGGCCTATACCATGACTCAAACAAACTAACGGTGGCCAAATAGTAAAATCCATTTTTCAAAAACCTTTCTAAAGTAAGCTCCACTCCATAGTTTCTGCCCTTGCCTTGGTTAGTAAGTGTATCAGGAAAGTTGAATGAAAAACCTGCTCCTTGGTTTAAAATTGAATAAGTACTTGGTTTTACATCAACGGGCACATCTACCAAATACTGGAAATATGTTTCGGCTTTTAACCGCAATCTTTCATTAATAAACTTATCGTATCCTAATACAAAATGATGGCTCGAAAACATCTCTAAACTTTTATTGGGATTTGGTAAAGATCCGTTAGGAGTTAATACGTTTTTGTAATACAAAGCCCCTGGAGGAACTTGGCTGTGTTTTCCATATCCAAAACTTAAAACATTGGTAGGGTTAAGCTCATATTTCAAGCCTAACCTAGGCTCTACTTTAGATGTATTGTTAAAGGTGTAATACAAAACATGAACGCCTGAGTTTAAGGTAAGTTTTTGATTTACTTTAAATTGCCATTGGGCATAAGGTTGGTACAAATAGGTTTCTCCATCAAACTTTTGCCTGTCGAAATAGACTTTTAAATCTCTTCTAAAAAAACTTTCATTCAAATCGAATTGTAATTGATTTACGAAGAGTCCAGACTTAATTAGGTTTCGAGAGTTTAACTTTTGGTTGATGTGAACATAGGCTGAAATTTTACCTTGTCCTGAGCTGTTGTTGTATGTATTAAAAGGATTTGGGTTGTTTTCGCCAATTGTATCTACCTCAACTGAGTTGTTAGAATTTTGGTAGGAAATAACTCCTTTGATAAATCCTTTTTTTAGCAAGTAGGTTTGAGAAATGGCTGAAACAAAAATATCTGTTCCATATCTGAGGTCTTCTCCTTCATTATCGAAGAAGGTTTCGTTTTCTCCTCTATCACTATTTAAAAACTCTATAAAGCTTTTGCCTCCCATGGCAAAAAATTGAGTTGCGCCTTTTGCTTGTTGAAAGTTTAATTTCAGCGTTCCATCAAAGTAAGTAGGAACAGCTTGTGTACCAATATTTACGCCCAGCGATTTGTATAATTCTAAATCGTTGTAACGAAGGTTTAGAAGGTAAGAAGATTTAGATTTTGTAATAGGTCCCTCTGCCATTCCCTCAAAACCATTTATTCCAAACTGACCCATAAACTCATGCTTTTCGTTGTTTCCAGTACGCATTTTTAAATCGAAAGCACCTGCTAAAGCATTCCCAAATTCGGCAGGAAAAGCGCCAGTAAAAAAATCGGAATTAGATAAAACATTGTTGTTTAAAATACTAATTGGACCACCAGTTGAACCAAAAAAAGCAAAGTGGTTTGGGTTTGGAATATCAACTCCATCTAAACGGTACAAAACCCCAACCGATGAATTTCCTCTAATAATCAAATCGTTTCGGGTGTCGTCTCCACTTTGCACTCCAGCAAAGTTTTGAGCCATTCGGGCAACATCGTTTAAGCTGCCTGCATACTTTTGGGTTTCTTCAATAGAGAAAGTTCTGGCACTCACAGTTGCCATTTTATTTTGGGCTTCCCTCTTATCGGAAGAACCATATATAACAACCTCTTTTCCAGTAATTACCTTTTCTTCTAATTCTATGTTTAGTATGGTTTCTTTTTGCGCCGAAATCAATAAGTTTTGAAGTGTGGTAGATTTATATCCAATGAATGAAATTACTATTGATTGTCTTCCAATAGCCACATTTTCTAATCTGAAATTTCCATCTAAATCTGTTACCGTACCTTTTATTGGATCGGTGTTTTGTAGAATTACATTGGCTCCAATAATTGGGCTGTTAGATTGTTTATCGATTACCTTTCCTCGGATGGTTTGGGTTAGGTTTTGGCTTATCAAAGTGCTTGATAAGGCCAACATTAAAAACAATAAAAGAAATTTTCTCACCGCATTAATACAAACCAAATTGAGCATTGTTTACAAAAAAAAAGCGGTGAAAATTCACCGCTTTTTTTTGGATAAATATTAATTAGTAAACAACTAACTTTTGGGTATTTAGTATTTGTTTTTCTTCACCAAATAAAGAAATTAGAAACACACCTGTTCCTGTTTTATCTTTAGAAATTTGATAGAATCCCTCCCAAGCTTGGTTATCTCTATAAACAACTTTTCCTGTAATATCAGTAACAATTATTTCTGAAACTTGCTCTACTGACTTAACAATTGCAGTTTGATTTGTTGGATTTGGAAACAAGCCAAAAGCATCATCAGGCTGAATTGGAGTTTCAACACCTGTAATAGATTCACCTGAGGTAAAACCATTGGCTAAGGCAGCATCTAAAGTAGAGTAAGATGCATTATTTACTCTCCCTGAAGGCTCAATCAACATGGCTACAACATGCATTTTTGATAAATTCCATAAACCACCTTTTTTAAAGTAAAAAACCTTGGTTACGTCTGTACCTGAATTTACACTAGCACCAAATGTGTTGGCTGTTCCTTCAAAACTTGGGCTTATTGCTCTAGCTACATGGTCGTAAACCATTTGGCTAGCTGGTACTTTACTTGGTAAGTTTTCGTAACCTCCCATTGGGCCATTGCTGTTGTTGGCATAAGCATTAGATTGGGCATAACCTGTTGAATCTCTTTGAATTCCATCTTCGGTTAAAACACAAACCAAACGCCAATCTCCAGTAATGTTTTGGTTAAATGTAGTAGTTACAGAAATAGCAATTGAAGTGGTATCATCATCAAGAGAAGCACCATTTGTTAAAACGGCATCTGGTGCTTCAGTTATTCTTTGCATAAAATCACCATCAATCACACCCGGGTCAATATCTGCGCCTCTATCTACTAGAGCAGAAGGGTAACCACTAATTTTAGTTCCCATCCCTTGGTCGTAAACATCTACAACCATTGGGTCGCCATTGTGTACAGCAATACCTGCAAAATAACCATCAAAATCAGCAGCCATCCTGTCCATTGCAACGGCACCTCTTGGGCACCATTGGCACCAAGTTCCAGTACCTTCTTCTCCAACAACCACTTTTCCTGCAGCAGGTAAAACGGGATTAATATTTAATGATTTTGTGTCGTCTGTAGCATTATCATCTCCACCATTTCCGTTTACATTGCTTACTGTTAAAGAAATGGCTTTATTTCCTGCGGCCAAAGTGGTCATTCCGTTAAAACTAACTTCATGCTCACCTAAACTAGGAATATTAACCCCTGAAACTGTTTCGTTCAATGTGCTTCCATTGTAATCAAAGGCAACATCAAAAGAAGTTATGGCATTTGTCCCTAAATTTTTTATGGTTCCAGTAACGCCTCTATCTTGCCCCGCCAAACCTTTGTTTATGTCAATATAGTAAGCAGATGCATTGGTTCCTGAAACTACATAAGGGGTATATTGATAGCTAACATCATCAACCCAAAACTCAGAGTCTCCATCGGTTGGAAATAAATCAATAGAAGCAACTACATTGGTAGCGCTTTGAAATTCTAAAGCTAAGGTTCCATCTTTAAATAGTTTCCAAGTATTTGTGTTGAAATCAACTTCAAATTTTAATTCAAACCAGATGTCGGCAGGAAAGTTAATCATGCCAACATTGCCAGAAGCAGGTACATTGATAGACATAGTGCCATCATTATTCAAAAAGCAGTCTAACGACCAAAGTGTACCAATTTGCTGGGCGCCTTGAAAATTAAAATAAGCTCCTTTTCCTAGAGGAATATACATTTTCATGGAATATTCAAAATTTCCTGTTTCGTATAAACCGCCAAAAGGCAACACAACATCTTGAGGTCCGCCAGTTGCTGACCCCTTAAAATAAATTGATTTTGTTCCACTTGCAGCTTTATCATCAACAACCTTGGCATCTTAAGCACCACCAGTTGTGCCGCTCCAGGTAGTCCAATTAGAGCTATTTGCGCCAATGTAATCTCCAACATTGTATCCTTCAAAATCGTCGGAAAAGGTTTGGGCATTCAAAAAATTTGGGGCAATAAATAGAATGGCCAAAAGCCAAACAGGGGTAAGGTTTCTTTTCATAATGTAAAGTTTGTTTGTTATTGGAAATAAATTTAAACAAATTCAAACACAAACGAACCAAAAAAGAATTATCGTGTTAATAAAGCGCTAATACATAGCTTTGTAAATTCTATTCAAAACGTTTATGCCTAACCTGCAACAACAAATTTCAGACATCAAAAAATACTGTAATAGTTTAACCGATTACTCAAGGTTTAAAACCAGAGAAGTAACCATTGGAAATGTAAAAATAGGGGGCGATAACCCTATTGTGATTCAATCTATGACTACTACAGACACCATGGACACCATGGCAACGGTAGAGCAATCTATTAGAATGATTGAGGCAGGTTGCGAATTGGTTAGAATAACAGCACCTAGCAAAAAAGAAGCAGAAAACCTTAGAAACATTAAAGCAGAATTGGTAAAAAGAGGTTACAACACTCCAATTGTTGCTGATATTCACTTTACCCCAAACGCCGCAGAAATTGCTGCTCGTATTGTAGAAAAAGTTAGGGTAAACCCCGGAAACTACGCCGACAAAAAAAAGTTTGACATCATTGAGTATTCTGATGCCCAATACCAAGAAGAGTTAAATAGAATTAGAGAAAAATTTACCCCGTTGGTGAAAATTTGCAAAGAACATGGTACTGCCATGAGAATTGGCACCAACCACGGTTCTTTAAGCGATAGAATTATGAGCCGATACGGAGACACACCACTTGGTATGGTTGAAAGTGCTTTAGAGTTTTTGCGTATTTGCGAAGATGAAAACTACCACAACATTGTGCTTTCTATGAAAGCTTCTAACCCACAAGTAATGGTGCAAGCTTACCGTTTGTTGGTTCAAAAAATGGTGCAAGAAGGCATGAATTATCCTCTGCATTTGGGTGTTACCGAAGCAGGCGATGGCGAAGATGGTAGGATAAAATCTGCAGTTGGTATTGGTGCATTGCTCGAAGATGGATTGGGAGATACCATTCGCGTAAGTTTAACCGAAGAGCCTGAAGCCGAAATTCCTGTAGCGCAAGAATTAGCTAACAGGTACAAAACCAGAAAGGCTTCAAAATCAATTTTAGCTTTAGAAGAAAATCCACTTGACCCATTTGCTTATAAAAAGAGAAAAACAGTTGCTGTAGAGTCCATTGGTGATCACAATCATCCAATTTATGTGGCTGATTTATCCAATGCAGAAAAAATTACTGCTGCAACTTTATTTGGAGCAGGATATAACTACTCAGTACCTCTAGATAAATGGAACATCAACGATGCTGCGGCAGATTTTGTTTTTTTGGGAAACCATCAAATCAATTTTGAAATACCTGGAACATTAGGCTTGATTCAAAATTTAGAAGCTTGGCAACAAAACCCAAATAAAAAACAGGCTTATCCTTTAACTTCAATTGATAAAGCAACAGAGTCTCATGTAAAATTAAATTTTGTTGAAGTTGATGCTTCTAACGTAAGTGATGAAACCTTGAATAAAATCAAGAATTTGCAAAAGAGTGTTTTGGTTTTAACCACAGATAACCCTCATGCCATGCCTGAAGTTAGGCGGTTTTTATTTGAGCTGATCAAGCACGAAATAAAAATTCCGGTGGTTTTGAAATACCATTATTCCAACATCTCTGCCGATCAATTTATGCTTTATGCCTCTACAGATTTTGGTAGCTTAATGGTTGATGGTTTAGGAGATGGACTTTGGATTGATGCTCAAAATGTTGGTGGACAAAAACTAATTACTTCAACTGCATTTGGCATCATGCAAGCCACGAGAACTAGAATTTCGAAAACAGAATATATTTCTTGTCCTTCGTGCGGTAGAACGCTGTTCGATTTACAAGAAACTACTGCAAAAATTAGAAGCGTTACCAATCACCTAAAAGGCATTAAAATTGGTATTATGGGTTGCATAGTAAACGGACCCGGCGAAATGGCTGATGCCGATTATGGTTATGTTGGAAGCGGCGTTGACAAAATAACTTTGTACAAAGAAAAAGAAGTGGTACGCAGAAGTATCCCTGCCGAGCATGCAGTAGATGAGCTCATTGGTTTAATTAAAGAGCACGGAGACTGGGTTGAACCAGTAACTGCATGAAAGCACTAATTGTTGGGGCAACAGGCCTTATTGGGAAACAGGTTTTAGAGTTGTTAAACAACGACCCTGAAATTGAAAAGGTGGTTTCTTTAAACCGCAATAAAGAAGCTGTTGAAGGAAAAATTAACCATAAAAAAATTGATTTCGATCGCCTTAAAGAAGTTGAATTAAAAGAAGAGTTTGACCTAGCTTTTTGCTGTTTAGGAACAACAATAAAAATTGCCAAAACCAAAGAAAATTTCAAGAAAGTAGATTACCAATATGTGGTAGATTTTGCCGAATTAGCTAAAGAAAATGGGGTAAAATCTTACTCGGTAATTAGCGCTATGGGAGCCAATGCCAAATCGGGTATTTTTTACAACAAGGTAAAAGGCGAAATGGAAGAGGCATTACAAAAAGTTGGTATAAAAGGCTTGCTTGTTTTAAGACCATCTCTTCTTTTGGGAGACCGCAAAGAATCGCGCTTTGGCGAAAAGGTTGGCGAAGTTGTAATGTTTTTGCTGAAACCATTTTTTATTGGCTCATGGAGAAATTATGCAGCTGTAAAATCTGAGTATGTTGCCAAAACAATGGTTCATGCTACAAAAGCACAACCTGTTGGACTAAGATTATTTAGTTCTGCAGAGTTTAAACTTTATACCAAATTGTATAAATTATAATTACTGCTTCAGTATTTTTTTAACTTCAACTTGTCCACCTGATTCAATTTCTACAAAATAGAAGCCTTTAGGAAGTTCTGCAATATTTACACTGAATACCCTATTTGAAATTGTAGGCAACCTCATAATTTTCTCACCCATAAGGTTAGAAATTTTGATGTTTCGTTCAACATTGTTTCCAAACTGAAAAGTTAAAACATCGGCAGTTGGGTTCGGATAAATTTTTGTTTGGATGTTGTTTTCAATTTCAAAAAGTAACGCATTCGAAAAAGTAAATTCACCATTCATATCAATTTGCTTTAACTTGTAGTAAGCATAATTTCCATTAAGCTTCTCGTTGTCTGAATATTGGTAGTTTGATAAGGTATTACTGTTTCCTTGCGCCATAACCTCTCCAACTTTCTCCCATTTTTTGGCATCGGTTGAACGTAGAATCTCAAAAGATTTTGAGTTGATTTCAGAAACGGTTGACCAAATTAAATTGGCTTTTCCTTCTTTGTTTTCAATTTTAAAATCTAACAAATCTACAGGCAATACATTCCCCGGAATGCCAGACCCAAGAATAAATTCTGTTCCTGTTTGTCCGCCCAAAGTTAGCGTGTTGGCATCTGTATCTCTAGTAGCGGCTGTTAATGTCCAACTAGAAGCATTATCTGCCCTTGAGCACAAATACAATTCGCTTTCATCTGTAACGCCTGCATGGCCATCCCAATTGTAAACTACTTCATACACCAAGCTATTGGCTCCAAAAGCCTTAACACCAAAATAATTGTACTTACTCATGTTATCTATTGTTCCAGGAGCAGTTTTGTTATTTGATTCACCATCAACCCTAAACAACTGCAACAAATCTGCTGTACCCGAAGTTACATTTACAGTAATGTCATCTCCTGCTGAAGCCGCCAAATTTAAAGTAGTAGCATCGGTAACAGTAGTAGCATTAACCGAAGCATCTGCGCCTGTTGGCGCTGCCGAGGTTGCAAAAGTTGCGCCATTAATTGTTCCATTAGAATTACCAATATAATCTTTAACTGTTGAACCAATATTTTCGTCAAAACGATAATAAGCTTTTAAATTGCAGAAATCAGGATGAGCAGGTGTTATCTTTTTTGTCATCCACTCTTGAATTTCAGAAGCAGACAATACTTTATTCCAAAGTCTTATTTCGTCCATTTTACCACCAAAATAATGATTACTTGAAGTGTGATATAGTCTCCCAATATCAAAATTTACTGTTCCTGATAGTTCAGAAGGAGACAATGTATTTGCATTTGAGTTTGCTAAAATTCCGTTTACGAAAATTTGTTTACCGCTGGAGCTAATATTGGTAACCGCCACATGATACCATGTGTTATTTGCAATAGTTCCTCCACTAAAAGAAGTCCATCCCTGACCATTTAAGGCGCTTTGCCATCCAAAAACTATTGAACCAAGATACACTTCCACTTGAATTCTCTCATTATAATTACCTCCTTGATCAAATGAGAAAAACCATTGATTCCCACTGCCATCATAATTTATCCAACCTTCTAAAGTAAAATCGTCTAAAGTTGAGGTTAAACTAGAACCGCATGCCACATAATCATTTGTTCCATCAAAATCTAAAGCATAACCACTACCTGGTCTTGATTCTCCAAAGCCATCGTTATCATGCAGCGTAAAGTACCCCAACTTATTTACATCTTGCTGAATTTGATTGCTAGCAGCGGTTACAGTAGGTGAACCGGAAACCTTATACCAACTATCTGCAATATTATCTTCACTAAAAAACAATTTAAGGTCGGCTTCATTGAAAGAGCTTATTTCATCATCAGTATAATTGATTTTTACTGTGGCTTTGCCGTTTGAGGTTGGGTTTACATGAAAATACCTACTACTAGAGGTTAAAGAGTTGTTGGTAATTACAGTACCTGTTATTCTTGTTACCGCTGTAGAACCAAGGTTATCGCAACTTGGGGTAATTGAAATACCCATAATCCCAAATGTTTCTTCTGTGGAGTTAGAAAGCGTTCTGGTGGCTTCTAAATTCCCGATTACGGTTCCTCCAGATTCTGTTATTGTTCCAGAGGTTCCTAAACTTACTTTGTTGGAGTTGGTTTGTAAATTGCCTGAGGTAATTGTCAAGCTATTAGAAAAACTGATATCAGAAGATAAACTAACATTTCCGCTTAATTCAACATTATTGAAGATGCTAGATCCAGAAATAGTGTTTGATCCAGAAAAAATTACTTTTCCATCATTTGCTGTAAATGTTCCACTGTTAGTGAAATTACCATTCGAAGATACTGTCAACTCTCTTGAATTACTTGCCTGAGAAATAAGCGTACCTCCAAATTGAATATCAATGTATGGAACAGAAATATTTGAGCTTAAGGTTGATGTTTGTCCGCTTGGAATTGTGTATTTACTTTTTAATTCTAAGTTGTTGATGCCAAAATTTTGCCCCCCTCCTTGATTGGTGGTTTGAAACTTGACCCCATTTATTCCAGAAATTGTATTGTTAGGAGAGTAGTTTGAGCCACTTCCTCCTCCAAATGTGTATGAGTAGGTTCCATCATCGTTATAAGTAAAAGTAAAGCTAAGACTAGTATTTGCAGAGTATGATTAGCCTGAACTAAAATCAACTCCTCCATCATTAATTAACCAATTTGTACCCCCACCAACAAATTTTAAAGTGAAAACTGGAGCTCCATCATCTAATAATTGCATGAAAATTTCTCCATTAATGGTAGCTGTATGCCCTAAATCAAAACTAATAGTTTCGCCCTTTTTTAAGTCTGAGCTTAAATTTCTTTCGCCGTAAGCAAAAGCACCGAAACCATCTGAATATATTCCAAAACTTGTTCCTCCTTGGCCTGTACCTCCAATATAATGGCCAGCGGCACCACTTGAACTTAGGGTCCAAGCCCAAAAACCACTTCCTTGGGTACTACCGTTTGTCCAGCTACCTCCATAGTTTGAAGCGTTATCGCTTCCAATGGTAAAAACATCAGTACCGAACTGCCCAAACCCCAAAAAGCAAATGAGCACCCCGATTAGTGTCAAAATTTTCTTCATAACTTCCTCAATAAAATAGAAAAGGTTTAAAAGTAAAAAATAAAAATGCAACAACTACATTATGAGGTTTTTGGGCAATAAACTTTGTTTTTATGATACTTTTACCCCCTAAATGAAAATGCGCAAAAATGTTAACTGAAAAAAGATGGGATTTTCAACCAATTCCTGAGCAGGAGAAAATCGACAAACTTGCAAAAGCGTTAAATATTTCGGCACTTAATGCTGGCCTTTTATTGCAAAGGGGTATCAATAGTTTTGACGAAGCCAAAGCTTTTTTCAGACCAAAACTGGAGGACTTGCACAATCCATTCGAAATGCAGGATATGGAAGCCGCCGTTAACCGCATTGAAGCTGCTTTAGAAGAAGGCGAAACCATTATGGTTTTTGGAGATTATGATGTGGATGGAACAACCTCAGTAGCTTTGGTTTCTTCTTACTTAAAGCATTATTACGAAAACATCATCACTTATATTCCAGATAGGTACAACGAGGGTTACGGGATTTCATTTGCCGGAATTGACGAAGCCGAAAAGCAAAATTGCTCGCTCATTATTGCCTTAGATTGCGGCATAAAAGCGCTAGACAAGATAGATTACGCCAACCAAAAAAACATAGATTTTATTATTTGTGATCACCATAGGCCCGGTGATAAATTACCAGCAGCTGTAGCTGTTTTAGACCCTAAAAGAGATGATTGCAAGTATCCATACAAAGAACTTTCGGGTTGTGGAATTGGCTTCAAATTGATGCAGGCACTTTCCCAAAAATTCAATTGGCCACAAGACGAGCTTTTTAATTTGTTAGACCTTACCGCCATTAGCATTGCCTGCGATATTGTTCCTATTACAGGAGAAAACAGAATATTGGCTTATTATGGATTGAAACAAATAAACGACCCAAATTACTCACGAGAAGGGGTAAAACACCTACTAAAACTAGCTAATAAGGAAGGTAATGTAGATATATCAACCTTAGTTTTTGTAATTGGTCCACGTATTAATGCCGCGGGTAGAATTGAAAGTGGTTTAAATGCAGTTGAGTTGCTTACAGCCGCTACCAAAAAAGATGTTGAAGATTTCGGAAAACTCATCAACTCTCAAAACAACGAAAGGCGCGAATTGGATAAAGAAACCACTTTTGAAGCACTCAATCTTATCGAGCATTCCAAAGAGTTAAAAAAGGCTAAGTCAACTGTTTTGTATCAAAGTCATTGGCACAAAGGGGTAATTGGCATTGTTGCTTCTAGGGTTATAGAAAGCTTTTACAGGCCAACAATTATTTTTACAGAAAGTAATGGAGTCGCTGCAGGTTCGGCAAGGTCAGTGCCTGGATTTGATGTTTACAATGCTATTGAAGCTTGTAGCGAGCATATTTTACAATTTGGTGGACACAAATATGCGGCTGGTTTAACCATCGAAATAGATAAAATACCTGAGTTTGTTAAAGCTTTCGAAAAACAAGTTTCAACTACCATAACCGAAGAGCAGTTAACCCCAGTAGTAGAAATTGATTACGAAATTGAATTGAGCGAAATCAACCGAAAGTTTTACAACATTTTAACCCAAATGGCTCCTTTTGGCCCAGAGAATTTAACCCCTGTTTTTTGTGCCAAAAATGTTGTTGATGCAGGTTATACCACCAAAGTAGGTTCAGACAATAGCCATTTAAAATTGAGCGTTCGCCAAATTCATAACCCTACAGAAGAGTTTAATGGCATTGCTTTTAAAATGGGCCATTGGGAAGAATATCTCAAAGCCAATAACGCAGTTGATATTGTTTTTACGATTGAAGAAAACAATTGGCGGGGCCAAACATCATTGCAGTTGATGGTGCGCGATATCAAAAAGTCTAAGAATTGATAAAATGCTTTTCGAAAAGGTCAGATAAAATTTGTAAGGTCTTTTGCTGATTTTCTTTCGACAAACCTTTTGGTGGACCCCAAGTGGTTGGGTTGGCATCTACAATGTAAATTTTTTGTGAGGCGTTGTCTCTCAAAATGTCTAAGTCGCCGCAATCTAATCCAATCGATTTAGAAAATTTTTGAATTAAGCCAACTTCTTCTTCAGAGAAAACCTCTTCTACTTTTTTTACACCTGATTTTTGTGAACCTCCACCAAAACGCTCTTCAATTTTACGAGAACGAATTACCACATAAGGAATTTCCCCATTAAAAATGGGAATTCGTAAATCGTTTACAAAATCTCCTTCAGTGTTGTCAATTAAAATCTGGTAGATAAAGCCTTCTTCATTATTGGAGATAGGTCCTTTTAAAATTTCGCCATCGTGCAAAGCATTCAAGTCGTTTTTCTTTACAAAGTTACCCTGATGGATTAACGGATTTACTTGGGTATTGTAACCAAAAACCTCTTTGTGTTTCTCATCGACAAAAATTTTCGAAATATCAATACAATTGCGATTAACGGTGTTTTCATCAAATACTTTCAATTCAGAAGCAGGCTTTCTAAAGGTTTGATTTTCCCAATAAATGGAAACTTGGTAATTAAATTTTGGATTGTTGGTGATGTTGTAGTTTAAGCCTTTCAAAACCTTGTAAAGAATGGTTCTTTTGCTCGGAAATTCAGGATAAAAAAATACTGTTTTTACCTTGAAACCATTCGCCAAAAACAACCACACAAACCGGATAATGAAGTAAATATCTTCATACAACTCCTTTAGTAAAGGCATCGATTTTCGATAAGAATTAATCATCACTCAAAGTTGAAGTAAATTCTTCAATTGTTGTTGCATCTTCAATTTTAAAGTCGCCAATTTTTGTGCGTCTCAAAGCAGACAAGTGGGCTCCATTGTTGAGGTATTCTCCAAAATCGTTGGCAATACTCCTTATGTAAGTTCCCTTAGAGCAAAGAATTCTAAAATGTACTTCGGGAAGGTTTATTTTGGTTATTTCAAAAGCTTTGATGTTAACTAAATTTCTTTTCAATTCGATGGTTTCACCTTTTCGGGCATGGGTATAAGCTTTTTTACCATCTACTTTTTTGGCAGAAAACATTGGAGGCAATTGAAGTTGTTCACCAACCATGTTGGCAGCTGCTTTCCTAATATCTTTTTCGGTGATAGAGGCCAAATCAAATGTTTGGTCTATCTCGGTTTCTAAATCATAGGAAGGTGTTGTAGCGCCAAGGGTAAATGTGCCTGTATATTCTTTGTCTTGCCCCAAATAATTGTCAATGGTTTTGGTTGCTTTTCCAATGGCAATAATTAAAAGACCGGTTGCCAAAGGGTCTAAAGTGCCAGCATGACCAACCTTCACTTTTTTTAAGCCTAAATGCCTTTTTACAGCATAGCGTATTTTGTTTACCGCGTCGAAGGATGTCCAATTTAATGGTTTATCAATGAGCAATAACTCGCCTGTTTGTATGTCTATTTTTGGATTGATGATTTGAGATTTGGGATTTATGATGTGTGATTTGAGATTTATGATGTAAGATGTGTGATTTATGATTTGGGATTTGGGATGTAAGATTTGGGATTTAGGATTTAGGATTTGAGATTTATGATTTGAGATTTATGATTTGGGATTTATGATTTGGGATTTGAGATTTTTGATTTTGGATGTAAGATTTGGGATGTTTGATTTATGCAGTAAGATTAGATTTAAAATTTGCGGTTTAGTCTGGCTTTGATAGTTTTTTGGGTTGCTACAAAAATTGACACTAATTCATTCGCTTCGCCTTTTAACCTTTGTAACTCATCTATTGATTTTACCAATTTCAACTCTCCAATTAACTCCAACCAAAACAAAGATTCATCTGCTTCTTCAAGTACAATTCCCATTTTAGCAATAAAGTCTTTATCGCTTTTTGCACGACCAACGGCTCTGTAATTTGCTGCCACCGATGTTGAAGACCTTACCAATTGATTGGTTATTGTCCAGCCAACTTGCTTGTTTGGTAGCTCATCCATTAGTTTAATAACCTGAATGGCGAATTTTTTTGTGCGATTTTGTAATTCATTTTGATTCATAAATCTAAAATCTCCAAAAATCTAACATCATAAATCACGGATCAGAAAGAAACAAAAATGGCAATCGCTCCAACTACAAAACAGTAAATTGAAAAATAAACCAATTTGCTCTTTTTAACCAAGGCAATCATCCACTGGCAAGCAAAATAACCACTAACCAACGCTGCAACAAAGCCTAGTATTAAGTTTAAGGATTGATCTGCAGAAGTTGAGAAGCCACCATCTAAAAGGTCTTTGGCAATTTTACCTAGAATTAAAGGCACTACCATCAAAAATGAAAAGCGTGCTGCTCTTGACCTGTCAACGCCTAGTAAAACAGAAGTTGCTATAGTGGCACCTGAACGAGATATTCCGGGTAAAATAGCAATGGCTTGCGCAACTCCGATAATAAATGAGTTGATGAAACTTACCTTCTTGTTGGTGTTTTTTGCTCTGTCTGCTAAAAAAAGAAGAATTCCTGTAACCAAAAGCATTCCGCCAACCAACAAAATTTGACCTGAAAAAAGGGCCTCAATTTCTTTGTCGAACAAAACGCCAACAATTGCAGCGGGAATCATAGAAATAACGATTTTTATGCTGAATCGCTTCTCATCGTTCATTTCTTTGGTAAATAACCCTTTTAAGATTAGCCCAATGTCTTTTCTAAATACAACTATGGTGGCTAAAGCTGTGGCAAAGTGAACTACCACAGTAAACATCAAACTTTCTTCTGGCAAAGAAGTATCGCCAAAAAGCGCCTTGCCTATTTCTAAATGACCCGAAGAGCTAACAGGTAAAAATTCTGTTAATCCTTGAATTATGCCCAGTACAATTGCTTCAAGGGCACCCATTTTTTATTGATTTTGGTCTTTGTCTTTAAAAAAAACAGAATAACCAACTACACCAAATCCCAATAAAACAAGGGTTGGCGCAACAGTAATTCTAACAAATGAAAAAACTTCAGGATTAAAATCGTTCGGGTTTTCGGCTTGTCCGCCAGCCATTAAAAAATATCCAATCACTACCAATGCCATGCCCGCAAGCATAATCATGTAGTTCTTTTTTCCGAATGCAAGTTCGTTATTATTCATAATGCAAATTAATACAATTTATCAGCTCTAAGCCTCAAATATCTTCTTACGGCAAGGCTTGTACTTATCCAAGTAATTAAAATTCCAAATAAAAATACCAATCCAACCAAAGAAAGCAATAGTTCTAGGTCTTGAATTTCAAATAATTCAGGAATAGCTTGTTGCGAATAGTAAACAACTCCTATCAACAATATGGTTGAAATAATTGCTCCATAAACACCATTTACAATACTTCTTAAAATAAACGGAGTTCTAATAAAGCCTGATGTAGCCCCAACCAACTGCATGGTTTTAATGATGAAACGTTTTGAGTAAATAGCCAACCGAATGCTATTGTTAATCAAGGCAATTGAAATAATGAGCAACAACCCCGAAAAGCCTAAAATAACCAAGCTAATTTTTCTGATGTTTTTATTCACAGCAGAAATCAGCGATTCTTGGTAATTAATTTCTTTGATTTTTGGGTTTTGGGCCAATTCACTTTTTATCCACTGCAAACTATCAGCATTCGCAAATTCTGCTTTTAGCCGAACATCTAAACTTGGCAGCAAAGGGTTGTAGCCTAAAAAGCTGATAAAGTCTTCGCCGAGTTCTTTTTGTAATTCTTCAGCCGCCTCTTCTTTGTTGATGTAAGTTGTTATTTTGGTGTAACGGGCAGCATCTAATGATTTTTGAAGTTTGATAATATCCACTTCTTTAACGCCATCTTTAATGATGATAGAAAAGCCCAGGTTTTCTTTAACGTGGTTTGATAATTTATTGGCATTTAACAACACAAAGCCTAAAAGACCAAGCATAAACAACACCAACGAAATACTCACCACCACCGTAAAGTACGATGACCTAAGTCTGCTTTTTGCGAATTTATCTTCAGCTGTTGCCAATTGGATTTTGTTTGGGGCGAAATTAAAATTTTTTTATGGTTTAAATGCCATCACAAAATTGACTGTAAAAAAGAACCTTTGGTGATTGTATTCACCAAAAAAGGGTATATTTGGTGAATACAATCACTGATTATGCCTTTTGAACGAATTTTAAAACCTCAAATTGAAAAGAGATTTCATAAAAATAAGGCCATCATATTAATAGGTGCAAGGCAAGTTGGAAAAACAACTTTGCTAAATAAAATTCTCAAAGACAAAGATTTTATTTTTTTGGATGGAGACGACCCTTCAATCAGAAGTATTTTAACAAATCCAAATACCGAAGAGCTGAAAAACATTATCGGCAAACATCAATATATTTTTATTGATGAGGCACAGCGCATTAAATCGATTGGGGTTACTTTGAAAATAATTACCGACCAATTTAAAAGTGTGCAACTTATTGTAAGTAGGTCATCATCTCTCGAAATTCAAAAAAGTATAAACGAACCACTAACAGGAAGAAAGTGGGAGTTTTTACTTTTCCCAATTTCATATAAGGAAGTAGAAAGCTCACTTGGTTATTTAAAAGCCAAACAACAATTACAAACTAGGTTAAGGTTTGGCATGTACCCCGATGTTTTAAATAATATGGGCGATGAGCCTCAAGTATTAAAAAACCTAGTAAATAGTTACTTGTATAAAGATGTTTTGGCTTTAGGTGGAATTAGAAAACCTGAGGTTTTAGAAAAACTATTACAAGCATTGGCCTTACAGGTTGGAAACGAGGTAAGTTATAATGAGCTTGCACAGTTATTGGGCATAGATAAAAATACAATAAGCAACTACATTTCGCTTTTAGAACAAAGCTTTATCATATTTAAACTACCCAGTTTTAGTAGGAATTTAAGGAATGAAATTAAAACAAATCAGAAAATTTACTTTTACGATTTGGGTGTTCGGAATACAGTAATTGGAAATTTTGATCCACTAGAACTTAGGCCCGATAAAGGGGCATTGTGGGAAAACTTCATTATTGCAGAAAGAAGAAAAAAGTTGTTTTACGAAAACAGTTTTGCCAAAGCCTATTTCTGGAGAACCACCAAACAACAAGAAATTGATTATTTAGAGGTAGAAAAAGAAGAAGTGTTTGCTTTTGAAATTAAATGGAACCCAAAAAAGAATGTAAAGCCTTCAAAAACATTTGTTGATACCTACGGGCAAAATTTTGAAGTTATCAACTCTGATAATTTTAGAGATTTTTTGGTTTAGAATACCCGTTCTTATTTTTCCAATTTGGCAATATCAATTTCAACTTGATAGGATTCGTTATGTTCTTCAAGAAGCACATTAAAGGTGTGCGGATTATCAGTTTCAGAATAATTTCTATCTCCATTCATGAATTCTTCAACGCTTTTAATGCCAATACCAGCAAAACCTTGAAACTTAGTAAACCAACCTTGAGGGAAATAATAATTCTGACCTTGGACTATAAAACTTTCATTGGAAAATTTTAGAACCTCTTCTTTTGAAAAAATATAACCCTCAAGTTCATAATTAAACGGATTGCTGAAATCACCAATTGCTTTAACATAAAAAGTATCAACTACATCAATATTTTTAATACGCTCAATCCAATTGAAGAAAATAAATAAGGTATCATCATCTGAAAAAAAATCTTTATTAATGATTGAAAAATCAACTTGAGCACTACTTGGAAAAAAGTAGTTTTGCTTAATATCTGTAGTATCTAAAGAGTTAATTAAATTTTTAGGCAACCCAATATGATTAGGGTCTTCATGATACACCGTTGTAGTTCTATCAGAAATTACAAATACATCTTTTTTGGTGTATTGCAGTTTAAAATATCCTTTTTCATCAGCAGTGTCTCTATCAATTGCCCATTTGGTATTATTACCTGCCTCCGGCCCTTGTAATCTAAGCATCATACCCGAAATAGGTTCTCCATTATCTGAGTTCAAAATATTTCCTTCTATGGTAAAAACACGCTCTGGTTTAAAGTCCTCTCGTTCACACCTATCACATCCAGCAACAATACTTCCAATTGTTACAAATAAGAAAATTAGCTTTTTCATGATTTTACGAGTTTATAGGTTAGTACTTTGGTTTGGTGGGTTATGGTCATGTATTTAAACAATAAATTAAACCGTTAAAAATAAGCGTTTCTTCAATTAAACACATTACCAAATTGTTAATTCCTCTTGGCTTCAATTTCTTAATTTCGCGGCTTATTTAAAGTGGCGATGGAATACAACTTTACCGAAAACGAAACCAAGTGGCAAAAATATTGGGCTGAAAATAAAACGTTTAAAGCCGAATTAAACCTTGATAAACCAAAATATTATGTGTTAGATATGTTTCCTTACCCTTCTGGGTCGGGATTGCATGTAGGGCATCCGCTTGGGTATATTGCTTCAGATATTTATTCTCGCTACATGCGTTTAAAAGGGTTTAATGTTTTACACCCTATGGGTTACGATGCTTTTGGGTTGCCTGCCGAACAATACGCCATTCAAACTGGGCAACATCCCGCCAAAACAACCGAAGAAAACATAAAACGTTACCGCGAACAGCTGGATAAAATTGGTTTCTCATTCGATTGGGATAGGCAAGTAAAAACAGCAGATTCTAATTATTATAAGTGGACACAATGGATTTTTGGATTACTATTCGAATCTTGGTACAATAACAAAACCAATAAAGCTGAATCTATTGAGAACTTAATTAGCCATTTTAAAACCGAAGGCAATTTAAATGTTGATGCTGCCACAAGCCAAACAAATAGCTTTACTGCTGATGATTGGAATGGCTTTACAGAAAAAAAGCAAGCTGATATTTTATTGAATTACAGATTGGCCTTTCTTTCTGAAGCAGTAGTAAACTGGTGCCCTGAATTGGGAACTGTTTTGGCCAACGATGAAGTAAAAGATGGAAAATCTGAAAGAGGCGGCTATGCCGTTATTCAGAAAAAAATGACGCAATGGTCTTTACGAATTACAGCTTATGCCCAACGTTTGTTAGATGGTTTAGAAACTATTGATTGGAGCGACTCTTTGAAAGACATTCAAACCAATTGGATTGGACGTTCGGAAGGTGCTTTGGTTGAATTTAAAACTGAAAGCGGCGAAACCATTGAGGTTTTTACCACCAGGCCCGACACTATTTTTGGGGTAAGTTTTATGGTATTAGCGCCTGAGCATGAGTTGGTTTCAAAAATCACAACAGATGCTCAAAAAGAAGAAATCGCGGAATACATTGAATATACATCTCGCCGAAGCGAAAGAGATAGACTTTCTGAAACCAAAAAAGTAACGGGGGCTTTTACAGGGGCTTATGCCATCAATCCATTTTCTGGAGATAAATTGCCGGTTTACATTGCCGATTATGTTTTGGCTGGTTACGGAACTGGTGCCGTAATGGCTGTGCCAAGCGGAGATCAACGCGATTGGGATTTTGCCAACCATTTTAGCTTGCCAATCCCTCCGGTTATTGAGGGTCAAGATGTTTCTGAAGGTGCGGAGGATTCTAAAGAAGGCATTTTGTGCAACTCAGATTTTTTAAATGGATTGCCAGTAAAAAAAGCCATCAAAAGGGCTATTCACGAAATAGAAAGCAAAGGAATTGGCAAAAAGCAAATCAACTACAAAATGCGTGATGCCGTTTTTGGTCGTCAGCGTTATTGGGGTGAACCCATTCCGATTTATTACGAGAAGGGTTTTCCAAAATTGATTAACAAAGAACATTTGCCTTTGGCTTTGCCAGAAATAGATAAGTACTTGCCAACCGAAGATGGCGAGCCACCTTTAAAACGTGCTGAAAAATGGAACTACCATCCTGAAAAAGGCCTGGTTGCTAATGGCGAAGGTTTCCCAGTTGAATTAACCACCATGCCAGGTTGGGCAGGAAGTTCTTGGTATTTTTTGCGTTATATGGATGCAAACAATCCGAGTGAGTTTGCCTCGAAAGAAGCTTTAGACTATTGGGGTCCTGTTGATTTTTACATAGGTGGCGCCGAGCACGCTACTGGCCATTTGTTGTACTTCCGCTTTTGGACAAAAGTGTTGAAAGACTTAGGTTTTGTAAATTTTGAAGAGCCTGCCAAAAAGTTGATTAACCAAGGGATGATTCAAGCAGAAGATGGACAAAAAATGAGCAAGCGTTATGGTAATGTGGTAAATCCCGATGATGTAATTGCTGCACATGGCGCTGATGCTTTACGTTTACACGAAATGTTTTTGGGTCCTATCGAGATGCATAAACCTTGGAACACCAAAGGCATTGAAGGAGTTTCTAAATTTTTGAGAAAGTTGTGGCGTTTGTTTCATGATGCCAATGGAAACCTTGCTATAAGTGATGATAAAGCAACAAAAGACGAATTAAAATCTTTGCATAAATCCATTAAAAAATTTAGAGAAGATACAGAACGCTTTTCGTTTAACACTTCGGTGAGCAACTTTATGGTTGCCGTTAATGAATTAACTGATTCAAAATGTAACAAAAGGGAAATATTGGAGCCATTTACCATTTTGGTTAGTTGTCACGCGCCCCATATTGCCGAAGAGCTTTGGCATTTATTGGGCAAAAAAGAAAGTGTTTCGTTTGCTACTTTGCCGGCAGTAAATGAAGTTTATTTAAAAGAAGATTCAAAAAAATATCCTGTTTCTTTTAATGGTAAAATGCGCTTCACGCTCGACTTACCCATGGACATGACCAAAGACGAAATTGAAAAAGCGGTGATGGAAAATGAGCAATCTCAAAAGTATTTGGAAGGCAAAACCCCTAAAAAGGTAATTGTGGTGCCAGGTAAAATTGTGAATGTGGTGGTGTGATTTTTTGAGAAGAAGGAAGAAAGGAATAAAGACAAAAAGCGGGAAGACAAAAGATAAAACGCCGAACCTTACATTGTCCCGATAAAAATCGGGATTAATGTATTGAAACATGGAAAACAAATGGTCGAAATATGAATGATTCCGTTAACTCCAGACGGAAAGGTTTCCCAAATAAGAAATGCTGGACAAACAATAGACGTATAGATTTTATATATTTGTACGTGTTTTAAATTTTGCCTTATGGAAACTAAGTTAACCTTGCGACTAAATGACCAAATAATAGAGAAAGCAAAAATCTACGCTCGGAGTCATAAAATTAGTCTTTCAAAAATGATTGAATCTTATCTACATAGCTTAACCAACCAAAATGAAAAGGAAAAAAATAAATTTATTACACCATTTGTTGAAAGCTTAAGCGGAGTAATTGACTTGCCCTCGGGTTTTGATTACAAAAAAGAGTATCGTGATTTTTTAGATGAAAAGTATAAATGAAAAAGATATTTCTGGATACAAATATTGTAATTGATTTACTTTCTCGAAGAGAACCTTTTTATGATGAGGCAGCAATATTATTTTCTATTGCAGACAAAAAGCAAATTGATATAGCCATTTCATCTTTAACCATAGCCAACACAAGTTATGTGTTATTAAGACAATTGAAATCGAATAAAGTAAAATCCATTTTAAGAAAACTTAGATTGATTTGCCAAGTTTTACCTATAGATGATAAAGTTGTAGGATTAGCACTTAATGATAAAACTTTCTCAGATTTTGAAGATGGACTTCAGTATTTTAACGCATTAGAGAATAGTCAAGATATTATTATTACTAGAAATTTAAAAGACTTCAAGGGTTCAAAACTTCCAATATTGACTGCAAAACAATTTATTGAAACTATAAATTGGGATTCCTGAGTCGAAAATTCCAATTTACAATTGTTTTTTTCTCCTTCTAAATGAAACGAGAGTCAATTACTAAATTTTACACATGTCGTTTCGTTACTCAGAGCCCTGAAAGCTTTCGAGGGCGAAGAGTCTCTTTGGAAGATGATGGAAAATGGACGAAAGGATGAAAGAGGAAAAGATTTTACATTCATTTTATTCAAAATTCGACATTAATAATTCACAATTCTTTTATAAGCTTTCCTTAGTTTAGCCGGCCCAAAACAAACCATCATTTCATGAGATTTACATTCTCGCTATTAATATTACTCGGCTTTTACAAGGTATTTGCGCAACAAACCGATACTTCCATAAGCATAACAGAGGTTGAAATTCAAGGCAATAGAATTGCTATGCCATTTTCTAAAACCAACCGAAATGTGGCTTTGTTAGAAGCCAAAGAAATTACCCAATTGCCAGTTTACACTCCTCAAGAAGCGCTAAGCTACATTGCCGGAGTTGACATAAGAAGTAGAGGGGTTTTCGGCATTCAAAGTGATGTTGGTATACGAGGAGGAAGTTTCGAACAAACCCAAGTATTGCTGAATGGGCTAAAACTTAGCGACCCACAAACTGGCCATCACATGTTGAACTTGCCACTTCCTTTAAATATGATTAAAAGAATGGAGGTTTTAAAAGGTCCGGGTGCAATAAAGTACGGCCAAAACGCCTTTTCGGGAGCCATAAATCTTGTTGTTGAGCCTTTTCAAGAAAACTTAATTTCCGTTTCGGGAATGTATGGCGAACACAATACATATTCGTTGTCGGCGGCAGCCAACATTTCAAGTAAAAATTACAACCAATTACTTGGTATTTCAAAACAATCGAGCGATGGTTACAGAAAAAATGCCGACTTCGAAAACAACCAAGTTTTTTACATGGGTCAGCTCAAAAAAGAAAACATCACACTTGATGTTTTAGGCGGAGGTTCTTGGCGAAAATTTGGGGCTGGAGGATTTTATGTTGCCGACTCAGAAGAATACGAAGAAGTAAACACGCTATTTGGAGGTGTAAAACTAACCTACCAAAATAATGGTTGGATGATAAAACCACAAGCTTATTATCGTTACAACGATGATCATTATGTATATATAAGAAGCAATCCAAACGTTTTTCAGAATTTCCATACCTCTAACGTTTTTGGTGCCGAAATTCATACTAGTTATACTTCAAAATTTGGTGTTTCAGGGTTTGGTTTAGAGTATAGAAATGAAGACCTCAACAGTACCAATTTAGGTATCAGAAATCGAAATATTTCAGGTATTTTCTTAGAGCACCGTTATTACAATGGCGGCTTTTCAGTAACACCAGGATTTTACCTCAACAATTATTCTGATTTCGGAAGTTTTGGATTTCCTGCTATTGATGCAGGTTTCGAATTCTCAGATAAGTTAAGTGTTTATGCCTCTGCAGGAAAAAGTTTTCGGGTTCCCTCCTACACCGATTTATATTACAAAGGCAGAAACAATATTGGCAATCCAACATTAACGCCCGAGCAAGCCTTAACCTACGAAGGCGGATTTAAATATAAACAAAACAATTCAAATTTTCAATTAGGCGTATTTAACCGAAATGCCTCAGAGCTGATTGATTGGGTAAAGCAAAACCCCGCAGATCCATGGCAGCCACAAAACTTTTATGAAGTAAATGTATTTGGTGTAGAGGCCCAAGCACAGACAAAAAACAAATCAGTATTTGGTCTCAATATTCTTGTTTTGAGTATTGATTACACTTACATCAATGCTGATTTACTAAACTCAAGCGCAGCATCTTCTAGGTACTCTTTAAGCAATTTAAGGCACCAAATTGTTGGTCGATTAGTTCATCAAATTACAGGAAACTTATACCACAGTATTTCATACCGATACATAGAACGAGTTGCTTTACCGTCTTATCATTTATTAGATGATAGACTTTTTTGGCAAGGAGAAAAACTTCAGGTTTTTGCAGATGTAACCAACCTAACCAATACCCAATATACAGAAGCAGGTTTTGTACCTATGCCAGGCAGATGGTTTAAAGTTGGGTTTACATGGGATATTAATTTGTAGAAGTCTTATTAAAAAGGAGATTCCTGACTCGCCTTACAGGATCTCAGGAATAACAGACTTGATTATTCTTTGCGTCATTCCTTGGAGGTTGAGGTACGAAACCGAGCAAGGAATCTCTAGAATAAGAACATTTTAAAAGTATTATTAATCAAAACAATTTGCCTTGTTTCCCTCAAGAACAACTGTATGGTTAATAAATCTCAAACCCATCCGAATCTAAACCAACAGGAAACTTCTCTCTAAAAGCATTCAAATCATCCAATTTTATGGTGAAGGTTTTTATAGCTTCTTCACCTAATTGAAAGTTTGAAATTACATCACCTTTTGGGTCAATTAAGGCTGAAGCACCATCGTATTCAATTCCATTTCCATCTTCGCCCACTCTATTTACCCCAGCAACAAATGCTTGGTTTTCGATGGCGCGTGCTACCAACAAACTGCTCCAAGTTGCAGTACGTGGTTTTGGCCAATTGGCCACATAAATCATTAAATCATATTCGGGTTTTACTTCGGTTCGGGTTTCATTAACCTTATTTTGATTTCGGCTCCAAACCGGAAAACGCAAATCGTAACATACCAAAGGCATAATTTTAAAGCCTTTGTATTCAACAATTAACCTCTTATTTCCAGCTGCAAAATGTTCATGCTCCCCCGCCATTCTAAACAAATGACGCTTGTTGTAAAAGTCGGAGTTGCCATCTGGCTCAACCCAAAAAAGTCTATTAAAAAAAGCTCCATTTTCTTCTGTAATAACACTTCCAACCAAAGCAGTATTAAGCTCCTTTGCCATTTTTTGCATCCAACTAAAAGTAAGTCCATTGGCAGGCTCTGCCAATTTTAAAGAATCCATAGAAAAGCCTGTGTTGAACATTTCGGGCAGAATAACCAAGTCTGTTTGGCCTTTTAATGGTAGCAACAAGGATTCAAAATTTTCCAAATTAGCCTTTGGGTTTTCCCAAATCAAGGTGGTTTGCACTAAACTTAATCTTAGCTGTGGTGAAGTTTTCATGATGTAAATTTATGGGTTTGTTTGGCTTTTTGCTCCACATTTTAGTGTTTAAAAGGTTCTTTTTGGTAAAACTATTTCAATCATTTGTTTAGCTTTATTTGCTAATTATCTAACCACATGGAATTAAGCGAAGATATTATTGAAAAAGTAAAGCAACTGCAAGAAAAATATGCAGCTACAGGTCAAGACTTAAACTCTTACCTAGAAGGTTTGCTTTACGCCGATTACGTAAAATATTGGGATTACATTCAAGTTGATACACTTTTAAGTTTACAAAAGCCAAGAACAAATTTTCCTGATGAAGTTATTTTCATCATGTATCATCAGGTAACAGAGTTGTATTTTAAACTTTCGTTGCATGAGTTGGAGCAGCTTGCCAACAAAGAAGATTTAAATGGTGAGTTCTTAGCTGCTAGGTTAACGCGTGTCAACCGCTACTTTGAAGCCTTAACCAAAAGCTTCGAAATTATGATTAATGGCATGGAGCGCGAACAGTTTCTGAAATATCGCATGAGTTTGTTACCAGCCTCTGGTTTTCAATCTGGTCAATACCGGAAAATAGAAATTGCCTGCGCTAACTTTTTGCAATTGGTTGAAAAAGATGAGCGTCATAAATTTTCTGCAGATTATTCTGAAGATGATATTCCGAATATGTTCGAATGGATTTATTGGAAAAAAGGGGCTACAGAATTAGAAAGTGGTAAAAAAACGTTGACTTTAATTCAGTTTGAAGAAAAGTATAAAGATGAATTTATTGCCTTAGCCAAAAAATTAAAAAACAAAAACGTTTGGGCATTGTATAAAAGCCTACCCGAAGCAGAGCAACAAAAAGAAGAGTTGATTTTGGCTTTGAGGCAATTGGATATTAATGTAAATGTAAATTGGCCTTTGGTGCATTACAAATCTGCCGCTAGGTACTTGCAAAAAGACCCAATGGACATAGCAGCAACAGGCGGAACCAATTGGCAAAAATATTTGCCTCCTCGTTTTCAAAAGCGCATTTTTTATCCTTCACTTTGGAGTGTAAAAGAAATTGAAGAATGGGGCAAAGGTTGGGTTGAATCGGTTGTAAGAGAGTTATAATTTGAAGTTCGAAGTAAATAATTGATGATAAAGAAATTTAAAGTTAGGCAAGTTGCTTTGTTGGCTGCATTGATTTTTCTAATGACTGCTTGCAGCCAAAAAGATGGAAATTATGCAGTTTCTTCAGAAGAGGGGGTTGACTCTTCAGAGCAAATCATTAACATAGAATATGGCCTACCTGCCGATTCATTTAACATCCATAAAGGGGTTATAAAACCTAACCAATTTTTAGCTGATATTCTACTAAAATATCACGTAAGTTACCCTGAGATTGACAGATTGGTTAAAAAAGCCAAAGAAACTTTTGATGTTCGATACATGAAATCGGGTCAGAGTTATGCTGTTTTTTGTGGCAAAGACTCAATAGGAAAAGCCAAATGCTTTATTTACGAGCCCAATGCCGAAGAGTTTATTGTTTTTGATTTGCGCGATTCAATTAATGTTTACAAAGGCGTTAAACCCGTTGAAATTAGAGAAAATGTGAGTTATGGAGTTATTAACTCATCCTTGTACCAAACTTTGCAAGATATTAGTGCAAGCCCAGCTTTAGCAATGGAATTGGCCAACATTTATGCTTGGACCATCGACTTTTACCGTATTCAAAAAGGCGACAACTTCAAGGTAATTTATACCGAAAAATACATAGATAACCAACGCATCGGAATTCACGAAATAAAATCGGCAGTATTTAGTCATTACGGCAACGAATTTTATGCTTTTGCTTATGAGCAAGATGGTTTTAAAGATTACTTCGACATGGAAGCCAATAGCTTGCGTAAGGCGTTTTTACAATCTCCTCTTAAGTTTGGAAGACTAACCTCTTCTTACACTTTAAAAAGATTTCACCCGGTTCAAAAAAGGTGGAAAGCACATTTAGGAACTGATTATGCTGCCCCAACCGGAACGCCAATTATGAGCACGGGAGATGGGGTTGTGGAAGAAGCTAGGTACAGCAAATTCAATGGTAATTATGTAAAAATTAGGCATAATGGAACTTACACCACACAATATTTGCACATGAGCAAAATTGGTAAAGGCATTAAACCTGGTGTTAAAGTTAGGCAAGGCCAAACCATTGGTTACGTTGGCTCAACAGGCTTGGCTACAGGGCCTCATGTTTGTTATAGATTTTGGAAACATGGCTCACAAGTAAATCACAGGGCCGAAAAATTACCACCATCAAATCCGGTAAAAAAAGAAAACCAACCTGCTTATTACGAGTTTATAAAGCCTATTAAACAAAGGCTTGATTCTTTGGGAAATCCTCAAGTAACTTCTTAATTTGATTTTTTCACATTCTTGATAAAAACAAAATTATTTAGTTTATTTTATAAACTAGTTTACATTTGCTTAAAATTTATCAATTATGAATGAACAAGAAAGTTTACAAATTATCAAAACAATGATTTCTAGAGCAAAGGAATCGCACCACAGAAATAGTTTTTATTTTATTCTTTGGGGAGTTATTTTAATTGGCGCAGCCTTAACTGAATATTTCGTGGCTCATCAATTGAATTCACAATTTGGCTATTTAGGTTGGATGGTAGGCGGAATTGCAGGAGGAATAATATCTGGTGTTTACGGTTCTCGCGAATCAAAAAGATTAGGCTACGAAGCTTTTATGGATAAAGTTTACGGAGCCACTTGGGGAGGATTCGGAATCACTATGGTAATATTATTGGTTTGCGCTGTAGTAAATAAAATCAACCCAATTCCATTAGTATTAATAATTACAGGTTTACTCACTTTTGTTTCAGGTGCAATAACAAAGTTTAAACCCTTGCAAATTGGTGCTTTCGTTTTTTGGATATCGGGTGCAGTTGCATTTTTTGTGCCTGTTGAATTACAATCATTAGTATTTTGCGCCGCTATTGGTTTAGGTTACTTATTGCCAGGAATTTTATTAAAAAACAACGAAACAAAAGCTCATGTTCAAAGCGCTTGATCCACTTTTACATCAGCAATTAAGGTTATCCATTGTTTCGCTTTTGGCTTCGGTAGAAAGTGCCGATTTTAACTTCCTACTAGAAAAAACCGAAGCAACCAAGGGCAACTTATCAGTTCAAATATCTAAGTTGAAAGAAGCTGGCTATGTTGAGGTGAATAAAACTTTCAAAAACAATTATCCGCTAACCACATGTAACCTTACCAAAGCAGGACTCAAAGCTTTTGAAGATTACGTTGAAGCAATCCAAGAATATTTGAAGAAGTAAGCAATTTTAATTTCAAATCATTATTTTGGTGCACGCAAACTAAAAAACACCAAACCCATGACTGATATTGAAATTGCACAAAAAGTTACCCCAAAACCAATTCAACAAATCGCTGACAAACTTGGAATTCACCCTGATGACGTTATGCCTTATGGAAGAGACAAAGCAAAGCTTCCATTAACGTTAATCAACGAAGAAAAAATAAAAAAATCGAAATTGGTTTTGGTTTCTGCAATTTCCCCTACTCCAGCAGGAGAAGGAAAAACAACTACCACCATTGGCTTACACGAAGGCCTCAGAAAAATTGGCCAAAACTCAATAGCGGTATTACGTGAACCTTCTTTAGGTCCAGTGTTCGGTATGAAAGGCGGTGCTGCAGGTGGTGGTTACGCGCAAGTAATCCCAATGGAGGAAATTAACCTTCATTTTACAGGAGATTTTTCTGCTATTGAAAAGGCCAACAACCTTTTGGCTGCCATGATAGACAATACTATTCAAAGTAAAGCCCCTTTGGTTCATATCGATCCAAGAACCGTAACCTGGAAAAGGGTTATGGACATGAACGACCGCGCCCTTAGAAACACTGTAGTTGCTTTGGGAGGTAAAGCAAATGGTTTTCCCCGTGAAGATGGTTTTAACATTACAGCAGCCTCTGAAGTAATGGCAATTTTATGCATGGCCAAAAGTTTTGATGATTTAAAAACTCGTTTAGGAAATATTTATATCGCGAATGATTTTGAAAGAAATCCTGTTTACGCCAAAGACATAAAAGCCCACGGTGCAATGGCTGTTTTATTGAAGGATGCTATCAAACCAAACTTGGTGCAAACCCTTGAAGGAAATCCTGTAATTATTCATGGTGGTCCGTTTGCTAACATAGCCCAAGGCACAAACACCATATTGGCCACAAAAATGGGAATGTCTTTAGGTGATATTACAGTAACCGAAGCTGGTTTTGCTTTTGATTTAGGTGGAGAAAAATTTTTAGATATTAAATGCCGTGAAGCTGGCTTAAAACCCGATGCTGTTGTTTTGGTGGCCACTATAAGAGCTTTAAAATACCATGGTGGGGTTGCTTTTGCAGATTTAGGCCAAGAAAATATTCCTGCGTTAAGAGAAGGAATAAAAAATCTAAAACGCCATATCGAGAACGTAAGAAAGTATGGTTTGGAGCCCTTGGTGGCAATAAACAACTTCCCTACAGATACACAAGCAGAAGTAGATGCTTTGAAAGAAATTTGTGGTGGATTGGGTGTAAGAGTTGCGCTAAGCGAAGTTTGGGCAAAAGGCGGAGATGGCGGTACAGAAATGGCCGAAGCTTTGGTTAAAATCTTACAAGAGAACAAAGCCAACTTTAAACCTTTGTACGATTTAGATTTATCTATTGAAGCAAAAGTTGAGAAAATAGCCAAAGAAATTTACCGAGCCGATGCTGTCAACTTTTCATCAAAAGCTATGGCAGATTTAAGGCTTATCAAAAAGTTAAGCTTAGAAAAACTACCTGTTTGCATTGCCAAAACCCAATATTCTTTTAGTGAAGATGCCAAAGCCTTAGGTGCTCCTGAGAGCTTTGAGATAAACATTAGAACCATTGAAATTGCCGCAGGAGCAGGTTTTGTAGTACCCATTGCGGGAGACATGATGCGTATGCCTGGTTTACCCGCCAGACCTGCAGCAGAAAACATAGATATTGATGCAGATGGAAATATAAGCGGGCTTTTTTAACCCGTTTAAGGTCTTGTTGCTTTTAGCTTGGCTAGTTTGGCAGTACAAACTACCTCTGTTTTACTGCCAACGCCAAACCATTTTCTTCTTGATGTAAATTGAGGAAACATTACCAAATCATAACCAGGGTTTTTTTGAATCAAATCGTGCATGGCCATTTGCTCAACTCGGTTAAAATTAGAAACGCCAATTACACCATTGTAAACTGCTTGAAAACCTGAATTTGAAGTTGTTATGCCATTGGTTGAAGCTTGAATGAGGTTAAGTCCAGCATTTCCTTATCCTTGTCGATTTACAGGACCTTCGGGTAAACCACCAAAATTTCCGTAATTCCATTTTTGTTTGCCAAATAACCTATTCCAATCTATTGCTAATACCTTGGTTTGATTTGCTGTGCCAGTTAATTGTGAAGAGTATTCTAAGTCTTCATGGTGTAACCAAAGTTGATAATTTGCTTCTCTCATAGAGTTTCGGCTAACTGTACAAGAAGATATTGTTAAAGCTAACAGGGCGAAATAGAATAGGTTTTTCATGAAAATAAATTTAAAGATTTGAAAACGAAACTCTAGCAATTCTATTTTAAGAAATGTAAAATATTACACAAACAACAACAAGCTAATTGCCATAACCGCCATTCCGGTAACCAAACCATAAATACTTTGGTGATGTTCACCATATTCTTCGGCGGCAGGTAATAATTGGTCTAAAGCAATAAAAACCATTACCCCAGCAATGCCTGCGAAAATGTATCCGAAAACAATATCATTGAAAAATGGCATTAAAACCAAATAGCCAATTAAAGCACCGAAAGGCTCGGCCAAACCAGATAAAAAAGAATACCAAAATGCTTTTTTGCGGTTACCTGTAGCATAGTAAATAGGCACCGAAACAGCCAAACCTTCTGGAATATTATGAATTGCAATGGCTATAGCAATTGGAATCCCTAGACTCAAATCTTTTAATGCGCCCGCAAAAGTTGCCATCCCCTCAGGGAAATTATGAATAGCCAAAGCCATAGCGGTAAACATACCGGTTCGTAAAAGTTTAGCCTTTGGAAGCGTTTTTATTTTACTTTCAGAAACCTCCAAAGCGCTAGTATCTGAATATTCATGTGGGTTTTCGTAAGATGGAATAAACTTGTCTATGGCAGCAATTAATGTTATTCCACCAAAAAAGGCCAAAACTGTAGCCCAACTGCCTTGCTTTTCTCCTAAAGCACCCACCAAAGAATGGTGGGCTTGAAAAAATAATTCGGTAAAAGAAATATAAATCATCACGCCGGCAGAAAAGCCCATTGCGTAAGATAAAACCTTATGGTTGGTAGTTTTTGAAAAAAGTCCAATAAAACTTCCTATTCCGGTAGATAAACCTGCAAATAAGGTAAGTAGTAATGCGTATAAAACGTTATCGTCCAAAAACAAAATTTTGGCAAATATAAATACTTTTGATGAATAGAAATATTTTTTTAGGCAAGTCTAAATATTTACATACCTTTCTCTTACAGGCGTTGGAATTGGCACAGATTCACCTGATTCATCAATTCTTACAAAAGTTATTTTAGTGGCACAAACAGTAGTTTCTTCGGCGCTATATACATTGTATTTTCGAGCATCAATCTTTAGGGTTAAAGAAGTTCTTCCAACTTTTTCAACCTCTCCGTAAATTCTAATTTGAAACCCAATTTTTACTGGTTTTTTAAATATTACCTCCTCAATTTTTAAGGTTACCATGTTGGGGGTATGACAAATTTCAGCTGCATAACTAGCCGCTGCTTCATCAATCCAAGAAAGCATAATTCCACCAAATAAATTTCCATGTATGCCTAAATCTTTGCCCATGCAAAGCTTTTGAGTTAATAATTGCATTTGATATTTTTTAGAGAAACAACAAGTTCGTCTTTAAGTTTAGGGCATTATCAATTTGTTAGACACTTGAATTTCCGGAATAGAAATAAGGTAAATCCCACTTTTTAAATTAATTCGCTGAGGATAGGTTTTTAAATATCCTTCATAAACCAATTGGCCTGCTGTATTGAATAACATAAATTCTTTATTGGCAATTTTTTGATGACCAAAAACAAAAACCTCATTACCATCATTAATTATTTTCAAGTAATCTGGCTGAGAATAAACTTCACTAAATAAGGCAACTTGGTCAATTTGATTTGAGGCTGATGAGTTTCGGGTCGAAATGTAAGGTTTCAAGCCATAATCTACATGACCGCCTAAAGCTTGGGTAAAAGAATTATCAAAGTCTGACATTGAAAACCCATAATCTAATGAATAATAAGTGTCTGAAACAACATATGGCCTAATCAAAGTTTTTAACGAATCAATTTTTGGAAATAAATAGGCATCATTAAAGTAGGTAGTTACAAGTTGGTTTACATATTCTGTATACATGATGTGAAACTCTCTAATATTTAATAATCTAGTAACCAAGGGCCTATCTTCACCTGTTCTGAAAAAACTGTAAATATTTCTATTTGCCCAATCGCGTCCAACCCAATCGATGCCAAAAGTATTGTCGGGGTCGTAAGGGATAAATTCAAATTTTTGGGTACCTGAATTAAAATACAAATAGTAATTATTCTTGTTATAACTGTATCCATCCCAATGGCCAACAATGGCTTCTACAGCCAAATACCTCATCAAGCCATCAACATTTAAAATCGCCATTATGTCTTCTCTAAAAGTACCTAAAGGTGAAAAGTTGAGTACATCTATTAAATCTTCTAATTTGGTTCTTATGTTTTCGGTTTTATTCGTTTTTAGCTCAAACAAACCATCATCGTAGGCGTTGTTTCCACTCTCTAAATCTGCTCCATAATAGCATTTGTAAAGGTTCCCATCTTTATTGCCAAACCTCGATTCTAAAAACCTTTTATCATAGTGCTCAACATTAACATAAAGTCCTCTATAATCTCCATTAATGTATAACTCTACATGGGCAGTTCTAGCAGCAGGAATTTGCATTTTATCCATCACATGGTAAGACAATGCCTCCCTTAACAAAGCTGGGTCGTTGTGGCTTCCTTTTAAATTAATTTCATCAGCACCACCTAATTCTTGCCCAGCGACATACTCATCAAACTGTATTTTAAAAGATTTTTTATCTGCTTGGCGCGATGTGTTTCCTCTTAATCTAAAGCCAACGTCGTTAATTATCGTTTTTGCACCTGAGTTGCCATCTGTAAAAGTAAAATTGGCTCGCTTATATTCGTCTTTGTAAAGATTTTGAGGCTCTAAAAGCCAAGCCATTGTATCTGCCGGAATTGTAACATCAATTCTATGAACAGTTCTTGAATCAAATAGGTTATTATCGGGTGGGTTTATTACTTGCCCAAAAACAAAATTAGATATCAGAAAAAAAGTAAGAGCTGTTAAAATTTGGTATTTTTTCATATTTGAAGGATACAAAAAAACACAAAATGTACCTTTGTGTCTAATTTAATTTTAGAATTGGTTATTGCGATAACCTCTATACATGAAATTTTTAGCATTTATCTTTTCTTTTTTAATGCTTTTTTCTACTGCAGATTGGCAGTTTAATTTGCATTACTGTGGCGAAAGCATTGCTTCTATTGCTTTAAATGCTGAGCATAATGGTTGCAAAATGGCGGGTGAATCAGATTGCCACAAACCAACCAAAAAAATTAAAAGCTGTTGCGAGAAAGAAACTCCAACACCCGAAAAAAAATGTTGTCATGATAAACTGGTAAAACACCAAAGTATCGATGATTATCAACCTCAATTAAGGCCACAAATAACCATAAAAGCGGTTGAATTGCTTTTTGGTTATGACCTATTTTTCGAGAATGAAGAACTTACTATTTTGGAAATTCAAGTTTTTGAAGACCCTCCTCCTAAGCTAAACGCACAATCTAAATTTATTTTTTCTACCCAAAGAACTTTGTTTGGCTAGCCATTTTATTTTTTATCCGGTTTAAAATCATCAATCATTTAAAAAATAAAATCATGAAAAAATTAATCATATTATCCCTAATTGTTTTCGGCGCTTTTTCAGCAACAAAAGCCCAAAAGGTTGAAACCAACATCATTGTTCAAGGCATTTGCGGAATGTGTAAAGACCGAATTGAAACTGCTTTAGATGTAAAAGGCGTAAAGTATGCTGAGTGGACCAATGAAACTAGCGTTTGCAAGGTGGTTTACAACCCAAAGAAAATAAGTGAAATGGAGTTGCATAAAATTCTTGCAGAGGCTGGACACTCTACCAACTTAATTGAAGCTTCTGACGAAGACTACAACAAAATAAATGCTTGTTGTAGGTATAAGGAACTAGAAAAACATTAATTTCACTTAGTTCAAATTCGAGCCCTTGCATACGCATCATCACCATGATCATCATCACCATCATGCAGAAGATTCTTCTGGCATGATAAAAGCCTTTTGGCTGAATATTGTCTTTTCAATAATTGAATTGATTGGAGGCGTATTCACCAATTCTATGGCAATTATTTCAGATGCAATTCATGATATTGGCGATGCTATTGCAATTGGTTTGGCTATTGTTCTCGAAAAATTCTCTCAAAAACAACGCGATAAAAATTTCTCTTACGGATACAGAAGATTTTCAACACTATCCGCTTTTATTACTTCTACTGTTTTATTAATAGGAAGTATTTGGATTGTTACTTCAGCAATTCCAAGGTTGATTAACCCAGAAGAAGTAAACTCTGAAGGCATGTTGATTTTGGCTGTTGTAGGAATAATCTTTAATGGCGCTGCCGTTTTAAACATCAAAAAAGGCCCATCATTAAACTCAAAAGCGGTAAGGCTGCATTTAATGGAAGATGTTTTAGGCTGGGTGGCAGTGTTAATTGGAGGTACTTTAATTTACTTTTTCAATTGGCTAATAATTGATCCTATATTATCTATTGCCATAGCAGTTTACATTTTGATAAATGCTTTTGTAAACCTTAAAAGTGTATTTACCATATTTCTGCAAGGCGTTCCACACGAACTTAACCTTAAAGAAATTGAAAGAGAAATAAAACAAATTGAAGGCATTAAAGAAATTCACGACATGCACCTTTGGAGCATGGATGGAAACTTTAATGTACTCACTCTGCACGCAGTTGTAAACGAAGACTCGAACCCTGAGAAAGTAAAATGCATTAAAAAAGATGCAAGAAGTTTACTAAAATCAAAAGGGGTTCAACACCTTACTATTGAGATTGAGACCAATGCCGAAGAATGCGAGCTGCAAAACTGTTAGCATGCAATTCAAAATATTTAAACTTTTACCCTTCTTGCTTTTTCCAATTGTGGGGTTTTCACAAATTACAGGAAACGTATTTTTTACCAATGAAAAAGGTAAAAAAGAGCCTATTGCCTATGCCAACATAATTTGGCAAGGAACTACCCTTGGAACAAACACAAACCAAAAGGGAAACTTTTCTATCGAAAAGACTGAAAAAACAAACTTTTTGGTCATTTCAGTAATTGGTTTTAAGGCTGACACGATTGATATTTCAAAAACAACTACACCTCTTTCTGTTGAATTAAAACAAGGTAAAACTTTAGAAGAGTTTGAGGTTGAGTACAGAAAAAAATCTTCAGAAATTTCATTAATAAACCCACTAAATGTTACATCAGTAGGCGAACAAGAGCTTCGCAAAGCAGCTTGTTGTAACCTCAGCGAAAGCTTTGAAACCAATGCTTCTATTGATGCATCTTTTACAGATGCCGTAACAGGAACCAAACAAATAAAAATGCTTGGTTTAGCGGGCAAATACACCCAAATTTTACAAGACAATATTCCGAATGTTAGGGGATTGTCTTCAGTTTACGGACTAACCTATATTCCTGGCCCTTGGGTAGGTTCAATCCAAATTTCCAAAGGTGTTGGCTCTGTGGTTAATGGCTACGAAAGCATCGCTGGTCAAATAAATGTGGATATTAAAGAGCCTTTTGATTCAGAAAAGTTTCACCTAAATCTTTTTGGAAATCAGGGAGGAAGAATGGAAGCCAATGTTATTTACCAGCAGAAAGTTGGGGCGCGTTTTAGAACTAACTTTTTACTGCACGGCAAAAGCTTGCAGTGGGAGCAAGATCTCAACAAAGATGGCTTTGTAGACAATGCTTTGGAAAACGATTTTGTGGTTTCTAACCTTTGGCGCTTTATTGATGATGGCCCATGGCGAAGTGAAGCAGGAATAACTTACGTTCAGCAAAATCACAAAGCAGGGCAATTGGGCACAAAAAAAGCTGCGACAGATGACCTATCAATTTATCAGGTAAGTATTGATAACCAAAGAGGAGAAGCATTTTGGAAAATTGGTTATGTAGGAGATGATGAAAAAAGTCTTGGTTGGCAAAATCAAGTTAACTTTCAACAAACGAACTCTACTTTTGGAAAACAATCATACACAGGGGAAAACCTTAGTTTTTATTCAAACTTAATAACCCAAGTTGAACCCGTGGAAGGTTTTTTATGGAAAAATGGGGCAAGTTTTTTATTTGACGATTATTCGGAAACTTTAAACCTAGATACATTTAACAGAACCGAAATTGTGCCAGGGATTTTTAGTGAAGCAACTATTTTGAAAGGAAATTGGAGTGCTATTTTAGGTTTACGTGCAGATTTTCACAATATGTACGGGTTATTTTTTACCCCAAGGCTTCATGCTAGGTACAGTTTAACAGATAATACCTCTATTAAATTAGCTGCAGGTAAAGGACAAAGAACAGCCAATATTATTGCCGATAACATTGGCTTATTGGCTTCATCACGAAGGTGGGTTTTACCGATAAATCTTTTGGGTGGGCCACAGACTTATAGCAACCTTAGACCCGAAATAGCTTACAATTATGGTTTAAACCTTACCCATAAATTCAGATTAAATTATAGAGACGGTTCTGTTTCGGTAGATTTTTACAGAACAGATTTTGTTAACCAAATTGTAGTTGATTTAGATGTTTCTCCGCAAGAGGTAAACTTCAGTAATTTATCGGGAAAATCATATTCAAATAGTTTTCAAATTGAAACCAATTATGAAATTGCTAAGAGAACTGACATAAGGTTAGCCTACAGATTTTTAGATGTAAAAACAGAGTTTCAAGCAGGCTTAAGGCAAGTGCCTTTGGTGGCTTCGCACCGAGGGTTTTTTAATTTAGGTTACGAAACCAAGGCAAAGGCTAACAAAAGCCAATGGAAAGCAGATTTTACAACACAAATTATTGGGAAACAGCGTTTGCCTGATACTTTTCAAAACCCAGAAATGTTTAGGTTAGATGAGGAAGCTCCTGCATTTGTATTGATCAGCGCCCAAGTAACAAGAGTTTTTGGAAGCAAGTTTGAAGTTTATGTAGGTGGCGAAAACTTAACAAACTACAGGCAAGACAGGCCAATTTTAGCAAACAATGCACCATTTTCTAAATACTTTGATGCATCTATGGTTTGGGGGCCAATTTTTGGCGCTATGGCTTATGGCGGGTTGAGATTTGTTATTGATTAACCTATATGGGTTACTCTTCAGTTGCAGAAGCCTTGTCTAAAATTTCAAATAATTGATCGAGGTTTGGTGTAAGAATAATTTCTATTCTTCGGTTTTTGGCTTTTGCCTCAGCAGTTTTAGCAGGGTCAAGAGGCATAAACTCTCCTCTTCCTGCTGCTGTTAGCATGGTTGGGTCTAAGGTTGAGTTTTCGAGCATTAATTTCACAACTGAGGTAGAACGCATTACAGATAAATCCCAATTGTCTTTTATTTGGCCGCTTCCTCTGTAAGCATCAATATCTGTGTGACCTTCAACCAAAACGGTAATATTTTCTTGTTTTTCTAAAACTTTGGCTAAATCAACCAAGGCTTCTTTTCCTTCTGGGTTAACAGTTGTTGAACCAGAAGGAAATAGCAATTTGGCTTCCATAGAAACATAAATTCTTCCATTTTTTTGCTCCACTGTTAAGCCTTTATCTTTAAAGTTTAGCAAGGCATTGGAAACTTTATTTTTCAAGTCTTTAACCCGGGCATCCTTTTCTGCAATAATTGCTTCAAGCTCGTTTACTCTTTTTTCACGCTCAGAAAGGGCTGAACTCAATTTATCTAAATTAGATTTCTTAGCGTCTAATTCTCTTTCTAAATCTCTAAGAGCGTCTTCTTTGTTTTGCAAGTTTTCTTGGGCAGTTTGCAATTCGTACAACAACTTTCGGTTTTCAGCTTCAGTTAATTGCGATGATTCTGCTTGTTTCTTTAAAAGTTGATCGTTGAGTTTGTTTACCCTGTCGTATTCTTTTACTTTTCTTCTAAGCTCTAAACCCAACGTGGTTGTATCTTCTGATAAAGTTTTTAAGCTTTTTGAAATTTGCTCTATGCTTGCCGATTGTTCTTTGTTTTCGGTTTCAAGTCTTTGGTTTTCAGACTTTAAATATTTTCTTTCTTCTTCGCTTTTTAAGAAGTCATCTTTTATTTCGTTTACCTTTTTAGGAGAAATACAAGATGTAATTGAAATTATGATGAATAATGCAGCTAATACATTTGATAATTTACGCATGACTATAAAAGTTTGGTCAAAATTACCAAATGGCGTACCGCAATTAGGCAAATAACAGCGTAGTTTTAAACAGCAAGTTATTAATTCAGCCAAAGGTTAAACCTGTTTATTCAACTATAAACTTTTGATGTATGATTTTATCATCCTGAAGAATCGACAAAAAATAGATTCCTGGAGGAAAATTTGAGCAATCTATATTACTTATGCTGCTTTGAATGATTATCCGCTCAATTTCCTTTCCGGTGATATTTTCTATCCGCAATTTAGCTCCAATCAAATCATTAGAAGTTTCAAGAGTAAATAAATTGCTCACCGGGTTAGGATAAACCTTGAAGTTTTGATTATCAATAATTCCTTCATCAACACTCGTTAAAGTATCGGTTTGGTAAACCCTAATATAATCTACCAAAAGCTCTGTTTGCAGAAAAGTAGTATCTATATCTGGGCGAACAGCAATGCTTGCCAACAAATAGTGTTTGTTGTTTAGTGGCCAAGAATTGGGTGTTTTGTCTATTGGCGCATAACGATAATATTCAACGCCATCGACTTTAAAAATAACTTCAAACGGGTTCCAAATAGTTTCGTAAACATGAAAAGTAGTTTCGGCAGAATTAACAAAAGCCAAGCCTTGGTGAGCACCACCACCCCAACCATTGGGGGCATGAGCCCCGCCCAAAATATCATTTGGTGATTTTCCCCAATATTCTAAAATATTCATTTCGCCGCAGGCAGGCCACTGAACACTACCAAATTGTTTGTTCCAATAACCGCCGTTTTCGGTAATGTTCTGGCCTAATGTCCAAATGGCTGTCCACAATCCAAAACCTGTTGGCATTTTAGCTCGGGTTTCAATTCTACCATACTTAAAAGCAAATTTTGAGTTTAAACGGGCAGATGTATATTCTTTTGCTGCACCCTGACTTGCATAATTCTCTTTTTTGGCGACAATGTGTAAGCAGCCATCTTTTACAAAAGAGTTTTCTTCTCGATTTGTATAATGCTGAACTTCTCCACTAAACCAAGATTGGCCATTGGGCAAAATATATTGCTGAAACCATTTTGAAGTATCAATTTGACCGCTGCCATCAAACTCATCACTCCAAATTAAATTTGAATCTACTTGGGCTATGCTAACACTTGGCGTGAATAGTAAAAAAGAAAGTATAAAGTGAAAATAAGCTTTCAATAAATTCATTTTAGCAAACCTACGCGAATTTTATTTTCTGTTAAATCACTCATCATCATAATAAATACTCTTATCACTTTTCCCTTCCTATCATACGAATCTTGTTTTAACCTTCTGAAAACCAATGATATTCGTAAAATAAATAATTGATTGTAACTTTTTTAACGTAGCTACCGTCATATAACCAAACAACCAAAATCAATCAAAATGAAAACTTTAAAATTAATCACCCTAACCCTAATCTCCTTAAGTTTTACCTTTATGAGTTTTGCTGAAGGAAGCAAGAAAAAAGACACCGCAAGCCACAAAAAAGTGAATGTAAAAGTTGCATTGCAAAAAATTTTTGCAGAAGAATTAGAACAATTTAACTTTAAAAAAGACTTTGAAATTGCAGATGAGCAATTTGTTGAAATTTACACCCAAACTATTGAAGAACAAGATTTCTACAACGATTTAACAACTGCCGAAAAATTATTTATTGAAATAAATGAAGAGGACTACTTGTTAAATTCTTACGTAAGAGATTTGAATTTAGCTGATAAGCAGTTTAACGAATTACAAAAGTCTTTAAGAAACTAACCAAATACCAAACAACCAAACCTAAACCCCAGCATTAACCTGTTGGGGTTTTTTTATGCCAATTGATATACTTTTCCGGGCAAGGAAAGCACCAAGCCCGATAGCTCTAAATTTAACAGCGGACTCATTATTTTAGAAGTTGAAACATTCAAGTCCATACACATTTGGTCGATGGATAACTTTTCTTTTTCCCTTAAAAGGCTCAAAATTATTTCTTCATCTGCTGTTAGGTCAATAAACATTTCAACCTGTTTTGGGCGTTGCTTTTTGCTTTCTTTTTCCCAACCCATAATGTATTCAATATCGGCAACAGATTGAAGCAAGGCAGCTCGGTTATTTTTAATCAAAGCATTGCAGCCTTCGCTTGTTTCATCTCCTACCCTGCCCGGCACAGCAAAAACATCTCTATTATAAGAATTGGCAATATCTGCTGTAATTATTGCGCCACCCTTCTTTTTTGATTCAACCAAAATAACCGCATCGCATAGGCCTGCAATAATTCTGTTTCTTTTAGGAAAGTTTTCTCTATCGGGATTTGTATTTGAAGGAAACTCAGTTACCATTGCCCCATTTTCTTGCAGCCTAGTTGCTGTGCCTTTGTGGTGAGAAGGATAAACCCTGTCTAACCCATGAGCAACAACAGCAACCGTAGGAAGGTTAAATTCTAAAGCAGCTTTATGCGCCGAAATATCAATTCCGTAAGCCAAACCACTAATAATAGCAGGATTATGTGGCGCCAAATCTTTTACCAACTCATTCACAAAACTCTTCCCGTAATTGGTAGCATTTCGGGTTCCTACAATGCCAATTGTTTTGGTGTGGTTTAAATCAAAATTTCCTTTGGAGAATAATGCTATTGGGCTGTCTGGAGTATGTTTCAGCCTTTTTGGATATCTATCATCACCAAACACATAAAAATCTACTTCATTTTTTTCAATCCAATCTAATTCTCGGTTGATCAAATCAAAATCGTTAAAGGCATGAATGGGTTCAAATAAATTTTTTGCTGCACCTTCCAACAATAAAAAAGTGTTTTTATCTGCTTCAAAAACAGCTTGGGCACTTCCAAAATGCTTAATCAGTTTTTTGCCAATGGTAGAACCTACCCCTGGAATTTGGGTTAATGCTAAAGCAAATTTTAATTCTTCGAAAATTAAATTCAAGCCTTTACTAGATTAAAGGTCAATAATAATGATTCTTTAATTTTTTACTAAACTTATTTTCGATTTATCTAATTAAGGAGATTGACCCATTGAAATTAGTAAATCCCCTTAAAGTGTTTTTGTATGAAACAGAATAAAAATAAGTCCCATCGGGCACTTCAAAACCCAATTGATTTTTACCATCCCAATATCCGCTTGGTGAGTTCCAACTAAAAACCATTTGGCCCCACCTGTTGTAAATAACAACCTCAAAATCTATTGCATTGGTTGGAGTAATTTTAAAGATATCATTAAACCCATCATTATTTGGCGTGAAAATATTTGGTATAATAAATTCCATCTCTTTTACATCTTCAGTTTCTTCCTCTTCTATAACTTCCTCTTCTTCGTATACAAATATTTTTAGGAAGGTGGTATCTGTGCAAGTGCTATCAGAATTAAAAATTATCATTTTAACATTATAATTTCCAGTGTCTAAAAATGAAAAAGACGGATCGTTTTGATTTGTGGTTTGACCATTGCCGAAATCCCAAAAAATAAAATCACCTGCACTCCAACCTCTGCTTAGGTTAGAAAAGTTTACCTCGAGGGGTGCTAAACCAGAATCTGGATTTACAATAGCATTTGCCTCAAAATCGTCAATTATAATTGTGTAATTCTTTTCTACGGGGCCAACACAAGCATCTATATACGATAAGGTATAAGTTGTTGATGTATCAGGAGCAAAAAATGGGTTTAGATGTATTGAAATATCAATAGACTGATTTTTGGGCTCCCATGAGTATTTTGAAGTCCCAAAAACTTGAAATTCCCAAAGAGAATATCCATAAGGAGTTCCTCTTTGAATTCCATACATTCTTAGATATTGAATATTGGAGGCTGCAACATTTATCCTATCAATGCCCCCATTTCCTGCCACCTCATGAAATATATCGGTCCAGTTTTGATTATCATTAGAGGTTTGAACCTTATACTCATATCCAAAGGCAGCCTCCCAATGCAACGTAATGCTATCAAAACTAATTTGTTGTCCAAAATCTATAGAAATCCATTGTGGATCGCTAAACTGGCTAGACCATCTTGTACCCAAATCTGCATCAAATGCAAGGTCACTATCGGGAGGACCTGGACTGCCAAACTCACTACTGCTTGAATTTGTTGTTCTACCTAATGCAATGTTAGTTGGTTGCAGGGGAGGTAATTCAAGAGATGTTTTTCCACCACAAATAGAATCGGATTGAAAATTCACAAGTGGCTTCTTAACAACTACAGAATTTGGAGCAAACTCTCCCCCTGTCGCAGAATAAAAGCCCCAATAAACATTCGATTTTCCTTTAAAAATAGAATCTGCCAAATCTATGTTATGGGATAACCTTAGACTTCCATCAAAAAAAACATTTAATGTGGAACTTCCAACTAAATATTCAATTTCAAAATCATACCAAATACCATCTTCAACATCAGGTTTTCCAGCATGCATTGGCACAGGGCCTTGAAGATTATCAATTAAATTATGGTTAATATTTCCATTTCTGTGCAATGCAATATGGTCAGACGATAAATCTCCTAAGTTGCCATTTTCAAAAGTGTCAAACTCAACTCCAATTGAGTTTCCTGGCATGTTTTCGTAACCCATTCCACCTCCTGCTTGATTTATAGGACTACACTTCTCTTGCATAACGAATACTATTCCATCTGCTCCATTTTCATCTGAACCAAAAAATATTTTACCATCAATTTGAAATGAGTTATTTAAATCATGTTGACTTTTATGAAGAATTGAGCCACTACTCCACTCAGAGTTATAGGTTAATTGAAAGGTGTCTTGACCAATAGCTGCGGCATCACCCTGTAAATGAAACTGAGAAAAAGATTGAGCAGCTAACCCTAAAAATAAAACTAGGATTAATAAGTATTTTTTCATTTTCTTAAATACTGTTTTCATGAGTTATCTAAAAAGGGTTAAGCTTTGGATTTCATTTTTGAAAAGGGGAAAATTATCCATCTGCGCTTGTAATTTTATTTTAACAGCATACACACCTATTGGAACATCTAAATTTTGAAACTTGCCATCCCAAACTTCAGATAAACTGCTGGTTTCAAACATTAACTCTCCCCATAAATTATAAATTGACAAATTGTAATCAACAATATTTTCACAATCAGCAATAGCTCTAAAAAAGTCATTATTGCCATCTCTATTTGGACTAAAAGAATTGGGGATATATAATAAACATTCGCACGATTGAGTTTCAATAAACATCGTGTCAGTATCTACAAAACATTCATTTCCAGCTTTAACAATTATTCTTTCCTCTGTATTGGCATAGAATGTATTTCCTTCAGAACCATCATGCCATTCAAAATAAGTTTCGTTACTTGAATTTGGAATAATATGAATAATGGATTTTTCACAAATAACCGTGTCTCTAGGTAACTTAACTTTCGGAAACCAAATAAACTTAACCTCTAAGCTATCTGTAAACGTGCAATTATTATCAATTACTGTTAAAGCATATAAATCTGGTTTGTTGAAAACAGAAATTGTTGAAGTGGTATCTCCTGTGCTCCATATAAACTGAGTTCCAGAAACTCCAGCACTAAGAATAAACGCTTGATCTTCACATAAAGTAGTATCATTTCCAAAACTAAATTTAGGAGATGGTTTTATTGATACAGTTATAGAATCTGTTATTTCGCAACCGATAGTGTCTATAGCATTTACCCAATAAATACCTGCACTTGTTACTGCCAATGTAGAGTCTATGCTTCCATCGTTCCATGAGCTTGAAATGTTTGATCCTTTAACTCTCAAGATCAAATTATCATCTTCACAAATAACCGTATCTGAACCAAAATTAAGGCTAGGTAATGGCTTAACCAATACATTTTGAAAAGCCGTATCAACACAGCCTGTTGAATCTTTTACCCAGTGTTTTATTATATAAGACCCAGGTCCAATTGAGGGGTCAAACATATTCCCATTCACACCAACTCCTTCAAATGTCCCAGGGCTATTCCCAGTTAACAAAATAGGGGCTTCTTTATCACAAAATGGACCAACAAACGGAAAAGAAGCATCAATATAATTATCTACTACTACAGTTAAATTAAAGTTTACAGAGCCTACGCAGGCATCAGGAATACTAACTGAATAAGTTGTAGTTATTTTGGGTGAAAAAATTGGGTTTGAGCTAGTGGTGTCATTTATTGAACCATCATTTGGTGTCCATGCATATTTCGGAATAGAATACACCTCAAACTCCCACAAAGAATAATTAAAAGAATTTACCCTTTGTATTCCATACATTCTAACATACCTAATATTAAAAGCAGGAATTTTTATAGAATCTACACCTCCATTGCCAGAAGTTTCATGAAATAAATCTACCCAAGTAGTATTGTTATTGGATGTTTGGATTTTATACTCTGTAGCATAATTTGTATCCCATTTAAGCACAACTTCATCTATATCCATGCTAGCTCCTAAATCAACCGAAACCCACTGAGGATCATAATTTTGGCTTGACCATTTTGTGGAATTATTTCCATCGAAGGCCAAATTGGAGCTAGGAGGCCCCGAGCCTCCACCCAAATTAGTTGATGAATTAGAAGCTGCATTTATAGCTTTATTCACTCCCTCAATAGGAGGTAAATTAATTGTAGTATTTCCACTACAAATCGTATCATCATTTATTAGTGAAGTTGAATAGCCAACCGAAACTTTGTGCTCGGCAGACAAACCTCCTGTTGCCGAAACAAAACCCCAATAAACAAAGGGGTTGCCACCAAAAATTGAGTTTTTCAAATCTATGTTATAACTTAACCTCAAACTACCATCAAAAAAAACTTCTAATTGGGTGGTTACAGGACTGTAATTAATTTCATAATCATACCACAAACCATCTTCTACATTTGCCTTTGTAGCATGAATTTGAACTGGGCCTGCAACATTATTAGGATGACTATGGTTTACATTTCCCATTATGTTAATGGCTAAATGATCTTGAAGAATATCACCATTAGTATTATTTTGATAGGTGTCAAATTCAATTCCTATGGAATTGCCTTGCATGTTTTCATAACCAATTCCACCTCCTGAGGTGCCTGCTGTTAAGCAATTATCTTGAAGTACAAATACAACTCCATCTGCCCCTGCATCGGTAGCTCCTAAATAAATTTGGCCTCTTACACTAAATTGATAGTCTAAGTTTTGTTTAACTTGATACCAAGCAGATCCGCTTTTCCATGGTATATTTGGTGTAAGCTGAAAAGTGTTTGGCCCAATTACGGTAGCATCTCCATTAATTTGAAATTGCCCAAAAGCCTGCTTGGTGATTGATAAAATAAGAAATAAAATCAGGCTTTTGTTTGTTATTAGTACCTTCAAAAAAGAGCTGCTTAAAGTATAGTTTACAATAAGTAAAAGTATAAATTAATTTGACATAAATAAATTCAACTAAATCATACCTGTATCCTAAAATATATGTACATCAACTGCCATAGCAACTTTAGTTTAAAACGCGGAACCCTTTCTGTAAAAAAGTTGGTGCAATTGGCTGCCGAAAAAGGTATCACACAATTGGCATTAACAGATGTAAACAATACTTCGGCAGGGTTCGACTTTTTAAAAGCTTGTAAAAATCAAAAAATACAAGGTGTTGTAGGTATTGAGTTTAGAGACGATGATGGACAACTTTTGTATGTAGGTCTGCCCAAAAATCAAGATGGGTTTCAAGAGTTGAGTAATTTACTGACCAAAAAACTAAAAGATAAAGTTGATTTACCCAAAACGCCGCCTAAGTTAAACAAGGCCTTTTTTGTAATTCCAATGAGTCATAACCTTGACCCATCCAAGTTGGCTCCAAATCACTATGTAGGAATTACACATTACTGGGCAAAACACAATTTTTTACATCCTGTTTGGAAAACACCTCAAAAACTAGTTGCTTTTCACCCAGTATTTTTTGCGCGAAATAAAGCTCATTATGAGCTACACCAAGTTTTAAGAGCAATTGACCAAAATGAGTTATTGAGCAAATTGAAGCCAACTGATATAGAACCTCATCATCATAGTTTTTGCTCTCCTGATGAATTGAAAAAACTATTTGGTGATCGCGATTTCTTGTTACACAACGCTACTTGGTTGTTGGACCAATGTAGCTCAAATTATTATCCTGAAGAAGTAAAAAATAAAGCTAGTTACAAGAGCACAAAGTCTAAAGATGTGGCTTTGCTTAAAGCACTCACTTTAGAAGGTTTTAAAAGTCGGTATACTAAAAATGACAAGGCCGCGAAAGAAAGAGTTGATAAAGAACTCAAGGTAATAGCAGAGCTGAACTTTCAAGCTTATTTTTTAATTACCTGCGATATTGTAAACGAAGCGAAAAGGCGAGGTTTTCATCACGTTGGCAGAGGAAGTGGCGCCAACAGTATTGTAGCTTATTGCCTGGGAATTACTGATGTTGACCCCATTGAACTAGACCTCTATTTTGAAAGGTTTATCAATCCACACCGAAGCTCACCGCCCGATTTTGACATCGATTTTAGTTGGGATCAACGAGATGAAATAATTGAATACGTATTCGAAAAGTTTGGCAAAAACAACAAAGTTGGGCTCATTGCTACTTACAGCACTTTTAAAGGAAAATCGATTTTAAGAGAGGTCGGAAAGGTTTACGGTTTACCAAAAGCAGAAATTGATATGCTTATCAATTATCCTGAAAAGAAGGAATACCAAAATGATATTACAGCTAAAATATTTCAGTTGGATAGGTTGATGGAAGGCTTTCCTAACCATCTGAGTATTCATGCTGGTGGAATTATTATTTCTCAAACCCCACTAACTAGATACACTGCTTTAGAAATGATGCCCAAAGGTTTTCCTATCACTCATTGGGATATGCATGTGGCCGAAGATATTGGTTACTACAAGTATGACATTCTTTCGCAGCGTGGTTTGGGTCACATCAAAGAATCGGTTGATATTATCAAAGAAAATATAGGGGTAGAAATAGACATTCACCAGGTAACCAACTTCAAAACCGATGAAGGTGTAAAAGCCCAATTGAGAAGCGGCCACTGTATTGGTTGCTTTTATGTTGAATCTCCTGCCATGAGAGGCTTACTCAAAAAATTAAGGTGCGATAATTACTTGAGTTTAGTAGCGGCTTCTTCTATAATTAGGCCGGGTGTTGCTCAGTCTGGCATGATGCGAGAGTACATTTTTAGATTTCACAACCCAAATAACTTCAAGTACATACACCCTATAATGGAAAAACTCTTGCAAGAAACGTATGGCGTTATGGTTTACCAAGAAGATGTAATAAAAGTGGCGCATCATTTTGCAGGAATTGATTTGGCTGATGCCGATATTCTACGACGAGGCATGAGCGGAAAGTCACGCTCAAAAAATGAAATGCTTCGAATTACAGACACATTTTTCAATAATTGTAATGAAAGAGGTTATCCTGAAGCTATAAGCAAAGAAGTTTGGCGACAAATAGAAAGTTTCTCGGGATATTCATTCTCCAAGGCCCACTCTGCTTCATTTGCAGTAGAAAGTTTTCAGAGCTTGTATTTAAAAACCTACTTTCCAAAAGAATTTATGGTAGCAGTAATAAACAATTTTGGGGGCTTTTACAGAACCGAGTTTTATGTACACGAAGCAAGAATGAATGGGGCTAATATTTTAGCTCCTTGCGTTCACCATTCAAACCACTTAACCCGAATTATTGGAGATGATATTTATTTGGGTTTTGTGCATGTAAAAGAGTTAGAAAAAAAATCTATAAGAGCAATTCTAAAAGAAAGGCAAGAAAGACCATTTGATGATTTAGAAGACTTTATCTCTAGAACCAAAATTCACTTGGAGCAATTGATTATCCTTATAAAAATTGGTGCTTTGAGGTTTACAGGTTTGGGTAAAAAGCAATTGCTTTGGGAGGTTCATTTATTGTTGGGCAACAAAAATAAAATACCCGAAAGCTTGGAGCTATTTAAGGTAAAATCGCAAAAGTTTGAGTTACCAACCCTTACCCATACAAAACTCGATGATGCTTTAGATGAGTTGGAGTTACTTGGTTTTCCACTTTGTTCACCATTTGAGCTACTAAAAGAGCAAATTAAAGAAGATATTACTGCTGATGAGTTACTACCAAATCTTGGTAAAATTGTAACCATGGTTGGCTATGTTGTAACTGTAAAACCTACGCACACCAAAAAACGAGAATTGATGAATTTTGGTTGCTTTTTAGATCGGCAAGGAAAGTTTTTCGATACAGTTCATTTTCCTCCTCAACTCAAAAAATTTCCATTTAGAGGCTCTGGTTGTTACAAAGTAAAAGGAAAGGTTTTGGAAGAGTTTGGGTTCCCGAGCCTAGAAGTAAACTACATGGAGAAACTTCCGTTTTACAGCAAAGATGATTTGTAAGTTTTTAGAACCTAACAAAAGCACTACCCCAAGTAAACCCTGAGCCAAATGCGGCCATACAAAGTAGGTCGCCT
>JABAYK010000133.1:2631-11037 GCA_018609045.1 Flavobacteriales bacterium | reverse complement strand
AACATTTAGCCAAACATGGCGACGGCGTAAAGTTTGTGGCCCTTTGGGTTGAAGATGCCGCACAAGCATGGAAAGAAACGACAAGTAGAGGGGCAAAATCTTTTATGGAACCAACCATTGAAAAAGATGAGCATGGCGAAGTTGTAAGGTCAGGAATTTATACTTATGGCGAAACAGTTCATGTTTTTGTAGAAAGAAAAAATTACAACGGCCATTTTTTACCAGGTTATATAAATTGGGAATCTGATTACAACCCTGAGCCAGTTGGCTTAAAATATATAGACCACATGGTTGGTAACGTTGGTTGGGGCGAAATGAACACTTGGGTAAAATGGTACGAAGATGTAATGGGCTTTGTAAACTTTTTATCGTTTGATGATAAACAAATTCATACTGAGTATTCAGCCTTGATGAGTAAAGTAATGAGCAACGGAAATGGCAGAATAAAGTTCCCAATTAACGAACCTGCAGAAGGCAAGAAAAAATCTCAAATTGAAGAGTATCTAGACTTTTACGAAGGCCCGGGCGTACAACACATTGCTGTAGCTACAAATGATATTTTAACCACAGTTTCTAAATTGAGATCTAGAGGAGTTGAGTTTTTATCTACCCCTCCAGATGAGTATTACAATTTAGTACCCAAAAGGCTTGCGGCCCATAACCACGAGTTGACTGAAGACATTGAAAAACTAAAAGCTTTGGGTATTATGATAGATGCCGACGAAGAAGGCTATTTGTTGCAAATTTTCACCAAACCTGTTGAAGATAGGCCTACCTTATTTTTTGAAATTATTCAAAGAATGGGTGCTAGAGGATTTGGAGCAGGAAACTTCAAAGCACTTTTCGAATCAATAGAAAGAGAGCAAGAAAAAAGAGGTACTTTGTAGCCTCAAAAAATGGAATAAAAAAACCTCCAACTTTTCAGTTGGAGGTTTTTTTTGTGTGATTATTTCTTGTTTAAGACTCTGTTCGGTAATCTAAACCCAATTCTACCATTTGCTCAGTAGAAATAACTGATGGAGAATCAATCATTAAATCTCTTCCTGAATTGTTCTTTGGGAAAGCGATATAATCTCTAATTGAGTCGTGGCCACCAAACATAGCACAAAGTCTATCGAAACCAAAAGCTATACCACCATGAGGAGGAGCACCGTATTCAAATGCGTTCATCAAAAAGCCAAATTGTGCTTGTGCTTCTTCATCAGAAAAACCTAAAAGCGTAAACATATTTTTTTGAACTTCTTTGTCGTGAATTCTAATTGACCCTCCACCAAGCTCAACACCGTTAATTACCATATCGTAAGCATTTGCTCTTACTTTACCTGGATTTTCGGTTAATAATGGTATATCTTCTGGTTTAGGTGAAGTAAAAGGATGATGCATGGCATAAAAACGTTTGGTGTCTTCATCCCACTCCAACAATGGGAAATCTAAAACCCACATTGGTGCATAAACCGTTTTATCTCTAAGACCTAATTTGTTGCCCATTTCTAAACGTAACTCATTGAGTTGTTTTTGGGTTTTGGCTTTATCGCCAGCCAAAAGCAATAATAAATCGCCTTTTTCAGCTCCTGCTTTTTCAGCCCATTCGGCCAATTGTGCTTGGTTAAAGAATTTATCTACTGATGATTTAAAGGTTCCATCTTCGTTGCATTTTACATATACCAAACCATTTGCCCCAATTTGTGGTTTTCTAACAAAATCGGTTAGGGCGTCCAGTTCTTTTCTTGAATAGTTAGCACAACCTGAAGCATTGATGCCTAATATGGCTTCTACAGAATCAAACACTTTAAAGCCTTTGCCTTGCCCAAGAGTTGTAAAATCTACAAACTCCATCCCGAAACGTAAATCTGGTTTATCTGAACCATATTTTTCCATGGCTTCGCTGTAAGGCATTCTAACAAATTCTGGTAACTCGATTCCTTTTACGGTTTTGAATAAATGTCTAACAAGCCCTTCGAAAGTTTGCAAAATATCTTCTTGCTCAACAAAAGCCATTTCGCAATCTATTTGGGTAAATTCAGGTTGCCTGTCGGCTCTCAAATCTTCATCTCTAAAGCATCTAACAATTTGAAAATACCTGTCGTAACCACTTACCATTAAAATTTGCTTAAAGGTTTGTGGCGATTGAGGAAGAGCATAAAACTGACCTTTGTTCATTCTTGATGGAACCACAAAATCTCTTGCCCCCTCAGGTGTTGATTTGATTAAAAATGGTGTTTCTATTTCGAAAAAATGTTGAGCATCTAAATACTTTCTTGTTTCAACTGAAAGTCTGTGACGCAAAGCAATGTTTTGTTGAAGCGGCTCTCTTCTTAAATCTAAATACCTGTATTTCATGCGCAACTCATCTCCACCATCAGATTCGGTTTCGATGGTAAAAGGAGGTGTTTTTGAAGCATTTAAAATGTTTAATTCTGAAACTTCAATTTCTATTTCGCCGGTAGGATTTTTTGCATTTTTACTTTCTCTTTCAATCACCTTACCTGCCGCTTGAATAACAAACTCTCTTCCTAACTTTTGGGCTTGATCTGCCAAAGTTTTATTGGTTTCTGAATTAAAAACCAATTGGGTAATACCATAGCGATCTCTAAGGTCAACAAAAGTCATCCCGCCAAGGTCTCTACTTTTTTGAACCCATCCCGCCAAGGTTACATTTTGGTTTAGGTTGTTTATGTTTAATTCTCCACAATTGTGCGTACGATACATAGTAAAAATTTAAGGCTGCGAAATTACAATTTACAATGGCAATTTGCGCTTTAAATGGTTGGATTACTCTAAAATTATTGCATAAAAAAAGGGGCGATGCCCCTTATAATTTTGGTGAGTTAAACCCGCTTTATACTGCAGCCTAAAGCCTTTGTGTTTGCTGGGTCAATAGTTTTGCCTTCTCCTAGGTTTTTAATGGCATTCATCAAATATTGTTGGGTAACCTCTTCTTTGTTTTTGTGGTTATCGTCAATAGCGCCTTCGTATCTTAAAATAAATTGGGGGTCGAATAAGAAAACATGAGGTGTTGTTCTTGCTCCCCAAGCATTGGCCAAACTTGATTTTTCATCAATTAAATAATTGGCTTTGTAGCCCAATTTTTCGGCGTGTTTATCCATGGCTTTTGGGGCATCATCACCATCTCTTCTTGCTTCGTTTGAGTTTACCAAAATCATTTCAATTCCGTTGGCTTTGCATAAATCATAAATATCATTGTATCTATCTTCCCAAGCCACCACAAAAGGACAAGTGTTGCAAGAAAAAACAACCAACAACCCTTTTTTACTCACAAGTGTTCTTAGCATTAACTCTTCTCCATTGGTTTGTTTTAGCATGGTACCAATTTCTGGAGCGGTTTTTCCTATTTCTAGGGTTTTTATTTCTGGTCCTTCAGGGGCATTTGTAAATGCAACAGTTATCGCAACAATTGCTACAAAAGCTAAACTGTAAATTAATTTTTTCATGTTGATTGGTTTAAATTTTTAAAATCTGTTATCGCCATCAAGCAAATTGCCTAACCCTCCTAAAACACTTCCTTCGCCTTTTTGTTTGCCTCCCATTTGAGGAGCAGCTGCAAATATTCTGCTTGCCAACCTTGAAAAAGGTAAAGATTGTATCCAAACTTTTCCGGGTCCACGAAGGGAAGCTAAAAATAAACCTTCGCCACCAAAAAAAGCAGTTTTTATGCCCTTAACCATTTCTATATCATAATCTACATCTTGCGTTAAAGCTACTAAACAGCCTGTATCTACTTTAAGGGTTTCGCCAGGTTGAAGTGTTTTTTCAACAATTGTTCCTCCTGCATGTACAAACGCCATTCCGTCTCCTTCAAGTTTTTGCATGATAAAGCCTTCGCCACCAAAAAAACCTACCCCTAATCTTTTTTGAAAAGCAATACCAACTGCAACGCCTTTTGCTGCGCACAAAAAGGCATCTTTTTGGCAAATTATTTTGCCTCCATAGTTTTCTAAATTAAGAGGTATAATTTTACCAGGATAAGGAGACGCGAAAGAAACATGAGATTTACCTGAACCTCGATGTGTGTAGGTTGTCATAAACAAGCTTTCGCCTGTTAATACACGTTTTGCGCCACTCAAAAGTTTGCCAAAAATTCCTGAGTCTTGGTTTGAGCCATCGCCAAAAATGGTATTCATTTCGATGTTGCTATTCATATACATTAGGCCGCCCGCTTCAGCAATAACGGTTTCATTTGGGTCGAGTTCTATCTCAACACATTGCATTTCTTCGCCTATGATTTTGTAATCAATTTCGTGATTTTGCATTTGTTAAATTTTGCTCTAAAAATAATGCGAATAAACTAAACCTTTACAACATTTTTATAGGTAAATTGGACGGCTTATATATGGAAATAACCAAGTACCTTCCTTTATCTTCAGAAGAACAATCTATGCTCGACATGCATAGCTTTTACAATGTTCTTTCTGTGGTTACATCTCTTTGTTATTTAATTGAATTTGATTTAGGTATTGAAGGCGTTCTCAACGAAAACACCAAGTTAATTCATAATTTAAAGGATGTTTTAAAAAGCAGATTCCAACTTATTAAAAACCTTAAAAATTATCCAAATTTAAAATCTTCTTTTTTCGAGAAATTTGAGAAAACCCTAGAAAAATATCCCGAAGCTTTAACCAACAAGGACATTATTGAAGAAAGAGAAAACATATACAGTGTTTTTGAAGTAATTGATAAACGGGTTGGGGAAATGAACAAAAGACTCCAGAATGATGGTGGCTGGAAGGTTTTTAATGTTGAGGAAATTGAAGATAGCTTTATACAGTTTTTTAAAGCTGTAGAAAAAAATGCCAAAGGAAAATACCGAATAATATACAAAGATACAGAGCAATTACCTAACGATTATTTGGTTCATTCTAACATTAATAGTTTAGACAATACAACTATTTTTTGTCATGATAAGGTTATTGATATCATGAGAGATTTGATGGCTAATGCCAGAAAATATACTCCTTTTGGAGGTCAAATAGACGCTATATTAACTGAAACAGAAAAAGATATTTCTTTTGAGGTAAAAGACAATGGCCATGGTATTCCACAAAATGAAATTGATAAAGTGGTAGAGTTTGGTTACCGAGCAACCAATATGAGAGATAAAAAAACTATGGGCGGTGGTTTTGGCTTAACGAAAGCCTATTATTTTGTTAAACACAACGAAGGAAAATTCTGGATTGATTCAGAGTTAGGTATTGGAACCGCAATAAAATTTATTATTCCAAAACCTTAAGCAAAAACTTCAGTACCTTCTGAGCAATTTTTACAAATATCTATTTCGCTTCTTGAAGTAAGTAAAGCTTTTCTAAAATTTTTATAGGGTTTGCTGTGCCAAACATCTTTGAAGCTTTGTATTGATATATTTCCCATTTGGTGCTGGGCATCTTTGTCAAAACAACAAGGCACAACTTTGCCATCCCAAGTAATTACAGAACCTTGCCACATACGCCAACATTGATTTAAAAGCTTGTTTTTTATTTTATATTTTCCAATGGCTAGTTTGGTATAGCGAGAGTATTTTTCGTTTTCTGGAATTAAAGGGTTTCCATCTTCGAAATCATAAATCTGGGCTGTTTTTAAGGTAACTTCATCAATGCCAATTTCATCCGCAAGTTTATAAACCTCATCAATTTGATGTTCGTTTGGTTTTACCACTAAAAACTGAAATACCAATAACGGAGTTAAACTGTTGAGTTTCTTTTTGGCCTCAACCATATTTTTGGCTCCTTCTATAACTTTACTTAGGGTGCCTTCTTTACGATATTGCTGATAGGTTTCTTGGGTGGTTCCATCTATGGAAATTATCATCTTATGAAGACCGCTTGTTACAGATTTTTCAGCATTTTGAGGCGTTAAAAAGTGAGCATTTGTAGATGTAATGGTGTAAATATTATTATCTGAAGCTGTTTTTACCATATCCAAAAAATTGGGATTGATAAAAGGTTCGCCTTGAAAGTAAAACGTTAAAGTGGTTAAATACTTTTTGGTATCGGCAATAGTTTTCTCTAACAGTTTTTGTTGCAAATTACCTGTTGGGCGAGTAAAACTTCTCAATCCACTAGGGCACTCGGGGCATCTTAAATTACAGGCTGTTGTGGGTTCAATAGACATACTTGCTGGCATACCCCAAACCAATGGTTTTTTTAACCAAAGCGAAAGGTAATAGCTTACAAACAAAACCCCCGCGTTCCAAAGTTTGGAAAGAGTTAAGGTTTTTACAAAAATTAATTGGTATTTAAGTTTCAATATGCTTGCAAAAATACAAGGAGTTATTCACCAAACTGGTTTTGGTTAATTCTCAGTTGCAGAAATAAATTGCTTCTTAGGTCTGCACCAGCATCCATCAATATAGATTTATAAGTTGGGAAAGGTTTTAGCTTTGCTTTAATCAAGCTTTTTGTGTCTTTGCTCAGCGCGACTTCATCGCCTTTGTAGGTTGCTGTTTCACTTTCAAATTTATAATTTCCCGAAACATTTACAGTTTTAAAAGTATTCATATTAAAATTATCAATTAGCTGTAAGTTTCCCCTTACAAAAGCCTCTTTACTTCGAATAGTTTTTGTTATTGAAGCTTTTTTAGTTGTGTAAACAGGGGTTTTGATTACTTCGCCTTTATCATCTTTTTTTACATTGCCTTTTTCGTCTTTTTCAATTTTATATGAGGTAATTACATCTCTTTCTTCATTGTACTTTTTGGTTTCTGTTTTGTCAGAGCCAACTGCAAAGGCTTCTAAAACCAAATTGGCGTTGTAATCATAAATTTTTCCTATTTCGTATTTACTATAAAAAATGGCCCAAGTTTTATTCAGTTTTTCCTCTTTAAATTGGGTAAGCATTGGAATAAACTCATCAGGCAATGCGAGGTTATTTGGGTTTTCAATGGTTATTAAAATATGGTAAGTGCCTTGTTCTTTTGTAGCGGCCAATAAATCGGTTACATTTTTATAATTTGGTGAATATTTATTTGTTTTCGAAAGAAGCTCATAAGCAATTTGGTAATCTCTTTTGGTTATTGCATTTTCTAAAACCTTTTCGCCTTTTTCAAAAAACAAAAAGGCAGCTTTTGTTTTTGCATTTTCAGCTTCTCCATTAAAATCGTTAAACGATAAAATTTGGTCTAAAGATTCTAATCCCGAAATTTGACGCTGCTTTCGTATTATTTGTTCATAGCTAAAAAATGCACTTTCCCAACTTTCGGCTGTATTTTCATTTTTTAGAGTTTCAATTTTTTCAAGTTCACTTTGGGTGCTTTTTTGGTAAGCTGATTTTAAAGTTTCTATTGAGGTATAGTTGTTTGGCTGCCTCTCTAGTTTTGATATGGCTCGAGAAATGGCTAAATCATAATTACCACTTTCTAAAGCTTTACTTGCAGAACATGCTTGAAGCAATAAGGCAATAACCAAAATATTAAAGGTCTTCACCAAAAGTGAATTCTTTAACCAGTATGGTTTCTTTAGGCATGCCATCAAATAAAGCAGGTTCATAATGTGGTAACAAATTTAATACACGTTTAACCTCTTTGTCGCATCCAAAACCTATGCCTCTTTGAATTTTTATTTTTTCTATGGCGCCAAATTCGTTTACATAAAGATGCGCAATAACAGTTCCTTTTACATTTAATTGCTCTGCCTCGTTAGGTAGAGTAATGTATTGGTTAATATATTCGTCTTCTTTTAACGAATTCGATATAAAATTTAAGGCCTTAATATTTGGTGAAAATTTAAAGTTCGAAGACGGATTAAATACTAGAGGTTTTTTTTCAATTTGAACTGAGGTAGTATCAAAAGAAACCGATTTGGCGTAAACTTCTTCGTATACCACTTTATCTGATTTGTTGAACGTTTGCCACCTACCTACTTTTTCACCGTAAAAATATCCGCCTTTTTCCAACATGATATTTCCATCAAATCTTTTAAACTCTCCGTTTAATTCCCCAAAATGATAATTAGAAATTGAAGACAAGTCTCCATAAAAATTATACTCTTTCCAAGTGCCGGTTTTTAGCCCACTTACCTCTTCTCCCTCAAACCTTTCTTCTCCGCTTATTCCATATTCAACAACGTATTGGTAATCGTTTAAACCAAAATAAATTCGATCTTCTAAAAGCTTTTTGTATTCACTGTAATATTTCCAGGTACTCATTGGTTTGCCCTTAAAGTAGAAGCCATCAACGCGTAACACATTATCGATAAAGTACAATGCCTTTCCGTAAAGTTTTCCATTTTTATAGTTTTCTTGGCTGTATTTTAGTCCGTTTCCATGGTATCTAAATAATTCGCCATTTCCCTCTCTAAACGACCCCATAAAAAGCTTTTTGCCTGTTGCATTTTGCATTTTATTTACCAAAATCAAATCTCCATTTTGGTAGGTAAAATCCTCCCAAATTATTCC
>JABAYK010000133.1:2037-2621 GCA_018609045.1 Flavobacteriales bacterium | reverse complement strand
TAAAAGACTAAGCACTACTATCATATTCAGCCATTTTTTGTAATCACCATCAATTTTTTGGTTTATTAAAACATAACTTTCAAAAAGCTTTGCGTTGTCGTAATATTTTGAAATTGATATTTGTTTTTTGCCTTCTGCAATTCCAATAGTTTTATAAATAGCTATTTCGTTGTTTTCATGATATTGAACTTGCTCACCAAAAAGGCTATCGGCTTGATAATTGGCAATAGAGGTTTTGTTTCCTGTTATGTTATATGCTACCCAAGTACCTGATTTTAATCCATTTTTAAAACTAATGGTTGCTTTTAAATTTCCATTTTGGTGGAAATATTTCCATTGGCCATGCTTTTTATTATTTTCAAAAGAGGCAATTATGTGTTTTTTCCCGTTTGAATAATTCCACTCCCAATTTCCACTTTTTTGATTGTTTTGGTAGTTTCCTTTTACCAATAATGTATTCTGAAAATACTCTTCGTAAAACCCATTTTTAATGGATGTGTCTTGGTTGTTAACTTGGTAAACAATTTTTAATTCGGAAGTTAATTTTTTGGTCATTTTTTTTGCTTCAACCAAAGTTGATAAAG
>JABAYK010000133.1:0-2027 GCA_018609045.1 Flavobacteriales bacterium | reverse complement strand
TTGCAAAAATCAAATTTGGAGCAACCGAAAAAATAAAAATTACTACTTGAATACTAAATTTCAATAGATTTAATTTTAGTCGAATAAACTATTAACATTGGAAACATTAATTTTTAAAACTCCTTCTTGGGGTATTCCTGCAACTAGTTTAGGCTCAAAATAAGGAAGATAATTGGTCATTTTCTTTGCCATTTCATCTAAATTATTTCCTAAACCTTTTCTTACAAAAACTTTTGAAGCTTCCCCAAATTCATCAATTTCAACCTCTAGCCCTAAGTTGCCTTTTAGATTTTCTGATTCATCCTTATAAATTTCAACTAAATTTCTTAAAAAATAGTCTACAAATTCATTGTAAATTCCTGCAAATGCTGGTGGGTAAGTAATAGGGTAAAAGTCATAAGATTTTTCAAACTCAGGAAACAGTTTAGGATAAGTGTAAATGTTATTTGAAAAATAGTCTTTAAACCTAAATGATATCCAATTAAAAGTTCCAAACACCTTTGTAACTTCTTCAATCCTAAAGGTTGTATGTTGCTCTTGCACGGTTGAATCTATATACGGATTATTATTAAAAACAACTTTCTGGTTTACCTTTCCATTAGGATAAAAGAATGTCCAATTACCTGTACTATCTCCATAGGCAAATTGACCTTCTACAATTACAGCATTGTTTTTATAAATTTTTACTGGTCCATGATAATTTCCTTTTCTAAAGCTTCTAGAGGATTCTAATTCGCCGTAATAGTTATATTTTTTCCATTCCCCATGAGCCGTTTCGTTTAAAAAAAACCCCTCTACAAATCCCATCCCTTTTGTTTTTTTTTTTATATCGAACCAATCCTTGGCATAAATAAGAAATCTCCTCATATAACTTAGGTTTAGGCGTATATAGGTAGGTTGACCAAGTTCCAGTTGGCTTGTCATGTAAATAAAACCCCTTTGTTCTAAGATGTCCATCAGAATCATAGAAAAAAGCTTCTCCTTCTTTTATTCCGTTTTCATAATTTACTTCAGATATTACTTCTTCTTTCTCATCAAACCTTTTTAAAAGACCATTGCCGTTTTTAAATGTTCCAATATCTAATTTAAAGCCTTCCAATATTATTGGATTCAATGACCTCCTTTAAATTACCTCTTTCAAAAACAAAATGGTCTTTTAATACTCCATTTAAAAAATACCTTTTGTACTCTCCGTCAAACTCATTGTTTAACATTGTATATGATTCAAATAGATTGTTATTTTCAAAGTATCTTCCAACAATAATTTTTCTTGGGTTAATGGAATCAACCTTTGAATAAAAAGCAATTTGTCCATTATTGTAATAATAAGCTTGTTCCCCAATAGGGTTATTGTTTTTAAAATTTAACTCCGCAGACTTATTTCCATTTTTGTAATATCCTATCCATTTTGCTTCTTTATTATTTCTGTTATAGTAAATTGTAGAGGCTAATTCTCCAGATTGATAAAAATATTGCCATTTACCATGTTTTAAATCAGAAACAAAAAAACCAATTTGGCTTGGGTTTCCATTAGGGTAAAAACGCGTCCATTTTCCACTTTTTTTTCCCATAGAATAATTTCCTACTGCTATTTTTTTTCCTTCAAAAAACATAGCAAATGCTCCATGATAAATTGAAGAATCGCTTTTTAAAACAAATCCTTGGCAAATTAATTCATCTGTAATCTTATGAACTCTAATTATTGTTTCTTGTGATTTTACCTTTAAATTAATTACAACTAACAAAATCAGTAAATACTTTTTCATAAATTGATAAAATTTTAAAAATAAAACTTTTAGCCGTATGGGCAAAACAAAAAAGACCAATTTTATTTGTTTTCATTAATAAGCCAATATATTATCATATTTGCAACTCATTATGTGGTTAACCATTGCTAATTTAATTCTTAGAAAAAGGCTCTTTATCCTAATTAGCTTGGCCATTATTACCCTATTTATGGGCTATAATGCAACTAAGGTAAAACTCTCTTATGGTTTGCCAGAAATGCTGCCTGCCTACGATTCAAC
>JABAYK010000052.1 GCA_018609045.1 Flavobacteriales bacterium | reverse complement strand
CGGGAATTACCATCAAAAAAGAGAAAGAATTGAGTCCATGAAAATTGGTTTTATTACCGATAAATTATCATTATCTACTGAAGAAGCCCAAAAATTTTGGCCTGTTTACAATGAATACCAAGCAAAACAAGAAAAAATTAGAAAAGGTTGGCGTCAGTTTGAAACTGGTCAAATAAAACCTGAGGATTTGTCTGAAGAACAATTAAATGAATTGATGAAAGCTAAACTTGACTCAAAAATTGAAGAGGCCAAACTCGACAAAGAATACCACCAAAAATTTATTGATGTTTTAGGAATAAAAAAAGTTGCTGATTTCTACAAAGCAGAAGCTGACTTCAAAAGAGAATTATTACACCAAATAAACAAAGGCCCAAATAATTAAGTTAATCTGATTTAATTTGCGGTGTGAATAAAAACCTTTTTCAAAATATTTTAGGCCAAACGTCTCCGTTTCCTATTTCTATTGAGGTTTCTTACGCCAAAGGCAGTAAAATTTACGATAATCAAAACCATCCTTACCTCGATTTAATTTCAGGTGTAGCGGTAAATAATTTAGGCCACGGTCATCCAAAAATAATTGAAGCGGTAAACCATCAAACTAGCCAATACATGCATGTAATGGTGTATGGAGAATTCATTCAACAAATTCAGTTAGATTTTGCCCAAAACTTAACTTCTCTTTTACCAGAATCGTTAAATGCTGTTTACCCTTTAAATTCAGGTACCGAAGCTAACGAAGCTGCCTTAAAACTAGCCAAAAGAGTTACAGGAAGAACAAAAATAATAGCCTGCAAAGGTGCTTATCATGGCGGCACTCACGGTTCATTAAGCATAAGTAGCAACGAAACCAAAAAATTTAGATTTAGGCCATTGTTGCCTGATGTATATTTTATGAGGTTTAATAATGTAGATGACCTCAATTTAATTGATAACAAAACGGCTTGCGTAATTATAGAAACTGTTCAGGGTGATGCAGGCGTAAGAATACCTAGTAAAAGTTTTTTGAAAGTCTTAAAGGAGAAATGCCAAGAAGTTGGTGCGCTATTAATTTTTGATGAAATTCAATGTGGCATGGGCCGAACCGGAAAAATGTTTGCTTTTGAGCATTTTGGAGTTACCCCAGATATTTTAACTCTTGGCAAAGCATTGGGTGGTGGATTGCCGATTGGTGCTTTGGTGGCAAATAAAAATCTACTGCAATATTTCTCTCACAACCCAATTTTAGGGCATATTACAACATTTGGTGGTAATCCGGTTTGTATGGCTTCAGCCAATGCTGCTTTAAATATTTATAAAACTGAAATTGATTTTGAGGAAGTAGATAAAAAAGCCAAATTCATTGAAGAAAGTTTAAACCACCCTGCGATTAAAGAAATTAGGCGCATTGGGATGATGTTTGCTGTTGAATTTGAAAATGCGCAAATTGTTCAACAAATTGTTGAGCGGTGCATTGATAAAAAAGTTCTAACTTTTTGGTTTTTATCTTGTCCTGAAAGTTTTAGATTAGCCCCTCCACTAAATATAAATTTTGAAGATTTAAAAAGTGGAATTGACACCATTAATTCTGCCATAAATGAAATTTGTTAGTCTAGTTTTATTTCTTCTTTTTCCATTTTTTCTTATTTCTCAAGAAACAAGACTAAATCACGAAGGAAAAACGCAATTGTTAAATATTGGTGGAAATAACCAATTAGAGCAGTTAATTTTTACAGAATTAAATTATCCCCAAACAGCCCTCGAATCTGAAATTGAAGGATTTGTTCAATTCAACTTCAACCTAAAGCAAAATGGTGAATTAAAAAACCTAACCATTACAGGAAATAATCTTATTAGTTTTCAAGAGGTTGCCGAAGATTTATTCTATAAAATAGATTGGATAAAAACAGTGAAGCGCCCTCAAGATTATGCCGTTGAATTCGCCTTAATTTTTAACCCAAAAAAGTTTTCAAAAATTGCAAAAAAACGTGGTTATCAAGAAGTTCCAAAACCAACTGTAGAAGTTTCAACATCATACAAGCCTATCAATTTTAATGAAGTTTCTACAAAACCCGAACCTATTTTTAAAGAAGGAAATTACAAATCTGCCGATCATTATTTCAACTCAAAAATTAGGTATCCAGAATCTGCAATTCGATTGGGTTTAAAAGGGCCCGTGGTTATGGAATATATTATTGAAGCATCAGGAAATGTTACCAACATTAACTTTATTGAAAGCTTGGGCGGAGGCTGCAACGAGGAGGCTATAAGGGTTTTAACATCGTTAAAATGGAAACCCGGAATTGAAGATGGTAAAGTAGTTCGTGTTAAAGCAAAAACCCAAATGGTTTTCGGCCCTAGTTATTAGCCCAATTGTTGGTTAATTTCTAAAAATATTTTTGCTACTGCAGGGCAAACAACTGTATTCTTCTCGGTTAATTTAAAAATCTGTTTTTGCTTAATTCTATCTGTATGAGGAAACTCAGTGCAAGCTTTGGGCCTTACTTCATAAATGGAGCAAAAGTTATTTTCGTCTAAAAAAGTACACGGAACGCTTTTTAAAACCTTGTCATCATCCTCATCAATCTGAAGATATTGCTCTTCAAAATCTTGTGGTTTTAATCCCAAATGTTTTGAAATACGTTTAACATCAGTTTTGGTGAAAAGTGGCCCAGTTGTTTTGCAACAGTTGGCGCATTTTAAGCAATCAATTTCTTCGAATGCTTTATCATGTTTGGTAAAAATAATTTCATCAATTTCTTTATCATTTTTTAAAGAAAGTTTTTTGAAAGTCTTTTTAAGTTCCTTCTTGTTCTTTTTGGCAGAATTTAAATAAGATTGATATTTTATTTCCATTTAATTTGTAGGAAAGTGAAAGCGAAATTCGGTTATTTTTGCAGCCGAAAATACAAAACCCCACATAGTATGGCCGAAATTGAATTAATACTTCCAAAAATGGGTGAAAGTGTTGCCGAAGCGACAATCACCACATGGTTAAAAAAAGAAGGTGACTCTATCGAATCAGAAGAATCTGTAGTAGAAATTGCTACGGATAAAGTTGACTCTGAAGTTCCTGCTCCCGAAGACGGAATAATTTCAAAAATATTAGTTCAAGAAGGCGAAGTTGCCAAAGTAGGTCAGGCCATTGCCATTATTACAACAGAAGGTGGTGCAAGTAGCGCCCCAACTCAAACCAATGAGTCTTCGGCAGAAACAACTCCATCAGTTGCCGCTCCTGTTGCCAATGCTGCGACTCCAGCTGCTCCAGTTGCCCAATCAAATTACAATGATTCAGAAAGGTTTTATTCCCCTTTGGTAAAAAATATTGCTTCTAAAGAAGGTATTTCGGTTTCTGAATTAGATAATTTAAAAGGTACCGGAAATAACGGAAGAGTTACAAAAGCGGATATTCTAGATTATATCGATAACAAAGGATCAGCTCCACAACAAACTACCCCTAGTCAAGCTCCTGCAGCTCCGCAAGCTAAACCAGAAGCAGTAAAACCAACCCCTGCAAAATCTTACTCAGGTGATGTAGAAATAATCCAGATGGATAGAATGCGTAAATTGATTTCAGAACACATGGTGAAATCAAAACATACTTCACCACACGTTACTTCATTTGTTGAAGCTGATTTAACAAATATGGTTTTGTGGAGAAATAAAGTAAAATCTGAATTTGAAAAACGTGAAGGTGAAAAAATAACTTTTACCCCATTATTCATCGAAGCTATTGTTAAGGCCATAAAAGATTTTCCAATGATTAATATTTCTGTTGATGGAGATAACATCATCAGAAAAAAGAACATCAATATTGGAATGGCTGCAGCTCTTCCTTCTGGAAACTTAATTGTTCCTGTTATTAAAAATGTAGATAGATATAATTTGGTTGGCTTAGCCAAAGCTGTTAATGATTTGGCCAGAAGAGCTAGAATAAACAAATTAACCCCAGATGAAATTCAAGATGGTACCTACACAGTTACCAATGTTGGATCTTTTGGCAATGTTTTAGGAACCCCAATAATTAACCAGCCACAAGTTGCTATTATGGCAACTGGTGCAATTATTAAAAAGCCTGCCGTAATAGAAACTCCTAGTGGAGATACAATTGGAATAAGACATATGATGTTTCTTTCGCACTCTTATGACCATAGAGTGGTTGATGGTGCATTAGGAGGACAATTCGTGAGAAGAGTAGCTGATTACTTAGAAAACTTCGATATTAACAGAGAAATTTGATATTTTAGAAGCTAATCTTAATTTTAATTTTGGTTTTTTTGTATTATTGATAGAAGCATCCCATCAATAATTTGGCACCTAAGTTAAAATTATGAAGTTTTTTTATTCAATTTTAATCATCCTTATATTTCCCATAAGCCTTTTCGCTCAAGATAAAGCAGATAAAAAATATGAAAAGGATATTTATCAAAAAGCTAACGAGCAAATGTATGAAGAGAATTATACAGGTGCTCAAGAGTCATATTTAAAGCTTTTAGAAACAGGCTTATCCTATTTTTTCGCTTCAACTGATAGAGGAAAATCTTTAAAATACTTTGAGTTGGCCAAACAGTTTTCTAGGCCTGATACCTTGGTTGAATTGTTTTATTATTTGGGGAGATCTTACCAATTAAATTCAGATTTTGAAACAGCTGTAAAAAACTATGAAAAGTTTAAAAGCTTTTTTAAAAACAATAAAACTGGTCGTGAGATGACCGAAGAAATTGATGGGTATGTGAGAATGTGCCAGCACGGTCAATACCATCTTAATTTATTTGCCCAAGATCCTTTAGAAAACAGCGATTCACCCATAAAAGATCTTACAAAATATTTTATGAATGACTCAGTATTTGTTGCCATTGAAAATCTTGGTAAAAAAATTAATTCACAATACGCAGACTACACTCCACTTATATTAAACAACAAAACTTACTTAGCCTTTACGTCTAGAAGAAACAGAATTGATGGAGAATCAAACCAATTATTTGATGGTCAATACTTCGAAAAGATTTTAGTTTCAAGAAAAGCCGAAGGCGAATGGAAACAACCTGTTGAAGTAAATTACTCAAGCGTGTTTGGACAAGCTTTAAAAAATCCAGAAAACGATCACAATGCTGTAATTTATCTTAACCAAGATGAAAATATTTTATTAACCTATTCTAACAACAAAATTTACCAGTTAAATAGAGTCGGAGACAACTGGTCCTCTCTAATGGATTTAGGAGAAGAAATAAATTCCAGTGATGGACTTCAATCTAGCGCCGCAATTTCGAATGATGGAAATACAATTTTTATTGTAAGTGAAAGAAAAGAGGGGTTTGGGGGAAGAGATATTTACTATGCCGAAAAAAATTCAGACGGCTCAGGGGTTGATCAGAAATACAACAGAAGAGTTGAAATTCTTGTAAACTAAATTTAAACTAATATATAAAGTCCCGCTTTTTGCGGGATTTTTTTTGATATGAAACTTAACTTAAAAAAACCAATTGCTTTTTTCGATTTAGAAACTACCGGAATAAGTATTACTCATGATAGAATTGTAGAAATTGCAGTTTTAAAAATTCATCCAAATGGCTTAAAAGAAACCAAAACATGGTTGGTAAATCCTACGATTCCAATACCTAAAGAAGCTAGCGATATTCATGGGATAAAAGATGAAGATGTTGCAGATAAACCTACTTTTAAAGAAATTGCCAAACAAGTTGATGAGTTTATGAGTCATTGCGATTTAGGTGGTTTTAACAGCAACAGGTTTGATATTCCGTTGCTTGTAGAAGAACTTTTAAGGGTTGACATAGATTTTAAAATTCCATCAAGAAAATTTGTTGATGTACAAACCATTTTTCATAAAATGGAACAACGAAATTTAACTGCAGCATACAAATTCTATTGCGGAAAAAGTTTAGAAAATGCTCATAGTGCGGAAGCAGATATAACTGCTACCTACGAAGTTTTAGAAGCTCAAATTGATAGGTATGAGGAGCTTCAAAACGATGTAAATTTTTTAAGTGAATTTTCTTCGCATAACAATAACGTAGACGTTGCAGGAAGAATAATTTACAATGACAAAATGGTAGAGGTATTCAATTTTGGAAAATACAAAGGCAAACCTGTAGAAGAAGTTTTAAAAACAGACCCCGGATATTATGGGTGGCTTCTAAAAGGCGACTTTTCTTTGCATACCAAAAAAGTAATGTCTGAAATAAGATTAAGATCAATAAACAAATAACATGAAAATTATTTGCATTGGCAGAAATTATGCAGAGCATGCTAAAGAGCTAAATAACCCTGTTCCAAAAGAACCTTTATTTTTCTGTAAGCCCGATTCTGCTATCATTCAAAAGGGTAAACCATTTTTTTATCCTGAATTTACAAAAGATATTCATTTTGAATGTGAAATTATTGTTAGGATAAACAAATTAGGAAAACACATCAACCAGAAATTTGCCCATAAATATTTTGATGAGGTTGCCTTGGGTCTTGATTTAACCGCCCGTGATTTACAACAAGAATGCAAAACAAAAGGTCTTCCTTGGGAAAAAGCAAAAGCGTTTGATGGCTCCGCACCTATGGGAGAATTTATTAGCCTTTCTGAAAATAATCTAGATGTTAATAATCTAAGTTTTGAATTGAAAAAAAACAATGAAACTGTTCAGGTTGGAAACACAAATCAAATGATATTTTCTGTGGCTCAAATAATTGAGCATGTTTCAAAATTCTTTACGCTAAAGATTGGTGATTTAATTTATACCGGAACCCCAGAGGGAGTTGGCCCAATTGCTATTGATGATGAATTTGAAGGGTTTATTGAAGGGAAAAGTTCGCTTAAAGTTCCTATTCGGTAAGGTTATTTTATTGTATCAAAACCTTTTTTTGGTAAGATTTTTTTCCAGTATTTAACCTTACTTGGTAAAGACCTGCATTAAGGCCCAAATTCTCAATTTTAAGGTAGTTGGTTCCCTGATTTGCATTAACTGTTGCAGAGTAAACCAATCTTCCCATTAAATCAAACATTTCTAAACTTCCAGTAACTTGGGTATCGGCAACAAAACCAAAATTCAACTCTCCTTCACTAGGGTTTGGATAAACTGTAAGTTGCCCAGATTCAAAACTTGGGTACACAGAAGATAGGGCTGTAGAAGCTTCGCCAAAATCAGGAATTCCATACCCGCATCTGTCATCAGGATTCAAATAACGGTCTGCTGATTTCTCAACGTATCTCATTAATTCAATGTTATTGGCCAAAGGAAACTTACTCCACAACGAAGCCATTGCTCCTGCTGTTAATGGAGATGAAAAAGAAGTTCCATTTAAAAACGCAACTTTATTGTCGAAAGAACAAACTGCCGTGCCCCACCCTACTCCGCAAATATTAGGTTTTATTCTTCCATCTACCGTTGGCCCATAAGAGGAAAAATCTGCCACTTCTCCATCGGTATTTATCGCACCAATGGAAAAAACACTATCTCCATCTGCCGGAGCACCAATATACCTCCAGCCTTGTGTACCAGAATTACCTGCAGAATTTACAACCAATATTCCTTTTGAAGCTGCAATATCGGCTCCTCTTGTAATAATAGTCGTGTTTCCATCCATATCATCATAAGTATGATTATCATTTGAATCATCAAAAAAGGTATAGCCAAGTGAAGAATTGATAATATGAATTCCCAAACTATCAGCCATTTCTGCAGCTTTTACCCAGTTGTATTCTTCAATTAAAGTTTCAGAAGCACCGTTTTCGGTTCTAAACAAATAGACACTTGCCTCGGGAGCAGTCCCAACCAATAAATTCTCTTGAAAAGCTGAAATACAGCTTAAAACATAAGTTCCATGTGTATGCTTGTCATATACTGCATTATCTGAATCAACCAAATCATAGGTTCCTAAAATTCTATTGTCATCTCTTAGTTTTTTGAAACAATTCAAGGTATCGGCTCCAAAAAAGCCAGCATCAAAAACCCCTATTTTTATTCCGTTACCAAGAAAGCCTTCAGAATGCAGGGGAATTAAGTTTATCAAATTAGTTTGGTCATAAGCCTCTCCATAAAATTCTTGGGCAATATTGGATATTTGGTTTTGAGAAAAATCTGCTTTTAGCTTTTCATTTCCTGCGGATTTTAAACGTTTTAAAGATGATACTTTTTCCACTCTTTTTACGAACTCGAAACGTTCAATCTGACTTAATTTTTCCGAATCTTCAACTGCAAAAATTGCAGCATTAAACCATTTTGAAGTTCCCTTTTGTTCTACTCCTCCAATAGATTTTAATTTTTGCAAGTAATTTCTACTTACAGGAATATCTTTTACATCGAAAGGAATATTGAAAAACTCTCGTCTTTCTATGCCTTCTTGTGTGAAGTTTTCTTTTATTATTTCGTTACTAATTGTTGGCTTATCTGTAAAGTAGACCCAATATTTTTCTTGCGCTTGAGCAATGAAAATTAGATTGAAAAAAGAAACAAATAATACTATTTTTTTCACCTCGCTAATATAGAAGATAATGCCATGAAAAACTTCTTAAACTATTAATTGGTAGGGTTGTTTTTTAGGTGCCCGAAAAGCATTAATAAAATGTAAATTTGCAAACCAATTTTTTGAAATGAAGCTAAATACCATTGAAGAGGCCATTGAGGATATTAAAAAAGGAAAAGTAATTATTGTTGTTGATGATGAAGACCGAGAAAACGAAGGTGACTTTGTAACTGCCGCAAGAAACATTACTCCTGAAATTGTAAACTTTATGGCAACCCATGGCCGCGGATTAATTTGCGCTCCACTTGTTGAAGAAAGGTGCAAAGAACTTGGCTTAGAGTTAATGGTTACAGACAATACAGCTTTACATGCAACTCCTTTTACGGTTAGTGTAGATTTAAACGGACACGGCTGTACAACAGGTATTTCTGCTTCAGACCGGGCAAAAACAATACAGGCTTTAATCGATCCAAGTATTAAAAAAGAAGAATTAGGTAAGCCAGGTCATATTTTTCCATTAATGGCAAAAGCTGGAGGCGTTTTGAGAAGAACTGGCCATACTGAAGCTGCTATAGATTTATCTAGAATGGCAGGTTTTGAGCCAGCGGGTGTTTTGGTTGAAATAATGAACGAAGATGGAACTATGGCTAGGTTGCCAGAATTGATGGTAATTGCCGAAAAGTTCGACTTAAAAATAGTAAGTATTGAAGATTTGGTAGCCTACCGAATGGAAAATGAATCTTTAATAGAAAGAAAATTAAACGTAGAAATTAATACCGATTGGGGCAATTTTAACATTGTTGGCTATCGTCAAAAGACTACAGGAGACGAACATATTGCTGTTGTAAAAGGCACCTGGAGCGAAGATGAGCCTGTTTTGGTGAGAATGCACTCCACAAGTTCTTTTGCAGATATTTTTGGTTCGTTGGTTAGTCAGAATGGGCCGTTATTACACGAGGCGCTTAAAATGATTAACAAAGAGCAAAAAGGCGTTGTTGTTTACATGCAACAAGAAGGACAAAAACAAAATTTGTTGGATAGGCTTGCCGCTTTTGATTCAGGAAAAATAGACACTAAAGAAACCAACTTTTTAGATTTGGCCTTAAAAATGGACAAAAGAGATTTTGGTATCGGGGCTCAAATTTTACGTGATTTAGGAATTAGAAAACTAAGACTTATCTCTAACAAAAAACAAACTAGAACAGGTATTCATGGTTATGGATTGGATATTGTTGAATATGTTCCAATTAGCGATAATTAATCATTTTCTTTTTTGTTAAAAAGCTTTTTAAAGTAAATTTTCCAAGTATCAAAATCTTCACGGTAAAACAATCCGATTCCCTCTGTATAAGGAGAATAGTTATTGTTTACCATGTTAAAGTCATTTGATTTTCGGTAAGCTCTTGCCTTAAGTTTACCATCTTTTTTTATAGAATACTCAACGTTAAAGTCTCCAACAATGTTGTTACTTTGAGCATTATCAATACCATCGGTACTTGTTGAAGTGGTGCTTCCAAAATTTCCTTCAATTATTACCCTATCGTTGAAAAGCCTTTTTGAAAGTGCTAATTGAACTTCATCTGCACTAAGCTCGCTTACTCCTATTTCTACAATATCGTTTAATTTAGATTTTGATAACCAATTGGTTAATTGATTAGCCAAAAGCTCTGTACTTGTTGCTCCTACTGCACCCCCAGTTTGCAAGCCCGATTGAGGAGGCGAAAACCGATTCATTATCATCAAAGAAAAAACTTGTTTGTTGAGTTCTTCTTCGGTTTGGATAACAGAGTTAAGTAAAGTTTGGGTATTATCATCGCTATTTGGAAGCCGAATACCAAAGGTTAAATCAGGAGAAAGAAAATTGTTTTTCATGGCCAAATCTACCTCAACAGGAACTTTTCTTCTAGCCGCAGAAGAATCCATTGGTAAACCTAAATCTTCTAAAGAAGACCTAGTTTTATAAATAGCTGTTAAGTCTAGCTTAGCTTCATAAGGGTCGCCATTCCAAGTTATGGTGCCCCCCTTTTTAACTTTAAACCTTTTGTTTATTATATTTTCTAGTGTAAAAAGGTAATCGCCCTCTGAAACTGTATATTCACCATACATTAAGAACTCACCATTGGTATTAATTTTCATTTGAAGGTTGCCATCTCCTTTGGCTTTCATAATATCACCAACTGTTTCATCAAAAATGAGTTGAACCTCAGCATTATCATTTACTTCCAAGTTAAAATCCATCTGAATTCCCTTAAGGTTTACTTTGTTAGATTCAACTTCTTCGGTTTCATCCCAACTTGAAACATAGCTTATATATCCGCTTGAGTTTACATCATTTGGCCCTGAAAGTGGTATAAACAACTCTGTGCCTTTTTCTGATGCAATGTTAATTTCCATGGTTAAATTGTCAGTAAAGCCACTCACGTTAATATCTCCACTGCCAAAGGCTTTGCCATAATAAAGGCTGTTTTGTTTTGAGGTTGTGTTTAACAATTGGAAATTCTCTGTAAATAGAATTATATCGAAGTTGAAGTTAGAATAATTTTCATGAAAAATTGTTCCTACCGAATTTGCCTCTTTACCTCTTTCATCGGAAATGGTAATGTAGTTAAACCCCATCCAATCTGGCTCAATTACAAAGTTTTCATTTTTGATGTAATAAGTAGAATTGAGATAATCTACCTTAGCTCGAGTTTCTTTTAAATTAAGATTTCCCTCAAGAAGTGGCTCGCTCAATTTACCTTTTGCAATAACTTTTCCTGAAGCTATCCCATCTAAATCGCTGATAAAATCAACCAAAAAGGGTTGGGTAAATTTTAACCCTAAATTTTTAAAATCTAAGGTTAGATCTAAAGCATCTTCTTTTCTATATGGATAATAATCTCCTTTTAAATCAATTACTTGACCTTTAGAATTAGAAATTCGACCCACAGTAGTAATCTTTTGGTTGGTTTTGTTCCAAATAGCCCTGATATTTCCTTTTCCAAAGTCTTGTTGGTTTATGGCTAAATCTTTGGTTTGAAAGTCTGCTGAAAAAATGGGGTTTTTATAAAAGTTTTTAAGTTGAGCAGTACCATTAATTAACCCGTCAACTCTTACTTGGTTTGACTTTATGATATCGTTAAAGGTTTTTAAATCAAAATTTTCGAATGAAATATGAAGCGGAGTTTCTGGGTTGGTTGAGATACTTCCGTAAACAGAAAACTTTTGGATTTCATTAATTAAATCGAGGTTTTTAAAATAGATGTTGGAGTCAATGATGGCTATTTCATTTTCATCGTTCAACTTCCAAGTAGAACCTTCTACGGTAAACGAAGTATTAAAAAAGTTAGTTACTATTTGCTCTTCAGATAAAAAGTCGATAAGGGCTGAAATATTTCCCGAAGAAGATGTTCCTAAATTGGTAGCCCAACTAATATCTGTTTGTAATTTATTCCCAACCGATTTACCTTTAACCAACAAGTTCTCAAATCTTAAACTATCGCCTAAATAAAATGTTTTGGCATTTCCTGTACCATCTAAAATTCCATCTGCCAAGGTAAACTCTAACGAAGAATTTTCTGATTTAAAGTCGTTGTAAGAAACACTTGGAGCGTCTAATTTTAGTTTTAACAACTGAATTTCTGAGTTGAAAGTGGCTTGTAAATCAACTGCATCATTTATTACTAAATCTGGATAAAAAATTTGGCTAATAAAAGTAGGTCTCAAAAACTTTAAGTTTAAACTAAAGTCTTCAATAGATTTTGGTTTTTGAGGAGCTTCGTTAAACAAGTAAGGTAAAGCTGTATAAACTTCGAAGTTAAGGTGCTGATATAATTCTTGAAAATTAATTTCACCTGTTAAATCGGCATCAATATTATCTGATTTAAGCAGATAAACAGCTCCACTATCATTTTGATTGGCTGAAATTTGTAATGATTTTAACATATGTATAGTAGAATCTAATTTGTAATGTAGGTTTCCTAAAATTATTTGCCCGTCAAGCTTGTTAAAGTCAGATCCTTCAATATCAATAAAAACACTGCCTGAAAATGAGTTTTCTTTTCCATTGTTTATAAGATTTAAGGCGGTTAAATTGGCGTGTTTTACAGCAGAAGAAAAAAGATAATCGGCCTTTTGTTTATTAAAATCTAATTTCCCATTAAACACCATTTGCAAATTAGGATCATAAATATTCATCATGCCCTGAAAAGACTTATTCTCAATGTTTCCCTTTACCTTTAAATCTTTATACCGGTAACCATTAAAATCTATAAACGGAAAAAGTGAATTTACATCAAAACTGAAATTGTTATTAGAAAACTCTCCCTTGAATTTGCCATTAAAAGCAATTTCATTTACCTCTTTAGTCCGCAAATTAATCTCAAGCAGGTCTTTAGGAATTGAAATAAGTACTAAAAATATTTGGTAGCCCAAGCATTTTTAAATTGGCCTTAAAAAAACTACGATCTCCAAAAGCACAATAAAAATTTTGTGTTTGAATCTTATCTATAGTACCATTCAATTGCCCATTTAGCTTTACATTAAATGGCTTACCATAAAAGGTTGAAGCGAAATATCCAATGTCTATAAAACTTAGGTTAGAGTTCTTTTTGATGAAAAAATTAAGGGGAACATCTTCTATAAAATTGGAGTAGTTGGCCCAGTTTGCATGTAATATTTTGAAGTTTCCGGCAAGATTAGAATTAGGTGTTTTTAAATGTAAATCTCTAAAATATAATTTGGTACTGTTTAAGAAAAGCTCTCCATTAAACTCAGAAACTTCAAACCCCGATTTTTCTTTTAATTCTAGTTTCTTAACCTGAGTAACCAATATTTCATTTTCGTAGTTTGCATTAACAAGGTTTAAATTTATTGCGGTTTCTAAATGATTAAAATCTATGATTGAGTCTACCGGAGATTTTAAAAAATTATGGTATTTAAATTTTAGACTTTCTAATTTTAAATCACCAACATAAATAACAGGAATTTCTGTTTCACCAGTATTACTGTCAGAACTAAACTTACTGAGAAAAATACTCAAGTTATTTAGGCTATCTTCCTGATAATGAATTAAATTAAAACTTGCATCATCAATTGTAAGGTAATTAATATTAAACTCTGAAAAATCTCTATCAAAATCTAATAGACCTAATTTTAAATTTTGTGCATAAAGCAAAGTATCCCGCTTATGGTCTAAAATTAGAGTGTTGTGAAAGTTAAATTGAAAAGGGAAAATCAAATCAAGATTCCCAACTGAAATTTCAGTTTTAAACTTATTATTTACCCAAGAAGTTGCCTTTTCTCCAATATATGTTTGCACTGATGAAAGCCTTAGCAACTGGCTAGTACCAATTAAAAATAGCAACAAAAGCAATAAAAAAATTAAAAAATATTTAAGTCCTTTTTTGATACTTTCGCTTTTGGTTTCTAATTGATTTTAATCCTTCAAAATTACGTTGTTTGAGCAAACCAAATTTAATACTGGCTATAGAATCTTCTTGTGATGATACATCTGCTGCAGTGCTTAGTAACAACGTTGTTTTAAGCAACTTGGTAGCTGGTCAAAAAATTCATGAGCAATATGGTGGTGTTGTGCCAGAGTTGGCTAGCAGAGCCCATCAGGCAAATATTTTACCTGTGGTGCATCAAGCGTTGCAAAAAGCACAAATTGAATTAAGCCAATTATCTGCCATTGCTTTTACAAAAGGCCCGGGGTTATTAGGCTCCTTATTGGTTGGTAGCTCATTTGCCAAAGGATTGGCTTGGGGATTAAATATTCCGCTAATTGAGGTTAACCACATGCAAGCCCATATTTTGGCTCATTTTATCAAAAATGAAAATGATGAATATCCTGATTTTCCTTTTATCTGTTTAACTGTTTCTGGAGGACATACTCAATTGGTTTTGGTAAAATCTGCAACCAACTTTGAATTAATTGGCCAAACTATAGACGATGCAGTGGGCGAAGCTTATGACAAAGCAGCAAAGCTCTTAGGTCTTCCATACCCTGGCGGACCTTTAATTGATAAATATGCACAAAACGGAAATCCTAATGCCTTTAAATGGCCAACCCCAGATGTTGGGAAATATGAATTTAGTTTCAGTGGCATTAAAACTTCTGTTTTGTATTTTCTGCAAAAACAAGTAAAAGAAAACCCAAATTTTATCAAAGAAAACCTTGAGGATATTTGTGCCTCATTACAACATCATTTGGTGAAAATTTTACTGGATAAACTTACCCTTGCTGAAAAAAAATACCAAACAAAAAACCTTGCTATTGCGGGTGGAGTTTCGGCCAATTCTCATTTGCGTAGTTCTTTAAAAACTTTAGGAAAAAAGCTAGGCGTAAAAACATTTATTCCGAAGTTTGAATATTGTACCGATAATGCTGCCATGGTAGGTATTGCTGGGTTACAACTTTTTCAAAACAATCACTTGGCAAGTTTATCTTCTAAACCAACAGCTAGGCTCGCGGTATGAAAAAATTAATAGGTTTTGTTTTCTGTTTTGGCTTTTTCACTTTGGCTTTTGGGCAACAAAGAGAGATAAAACCCATGAATATGGATTCGTTGATGAGTGAGGTAAAAAACTCGAAACAACTCTTTATCAAAACCAACCCAATTAGCCTATTAACAGGGCCTGCTTTGGCTACCTTTTTTGTGGTTGGCGAGGCAAAATTATTGGCTGAATATCAAGTAGGGAAAAATCAAAGTGTAGAAGTTGGAGCTTCATATTTGTTTAAAAGTCCGTTTTTCGATGAAGTTATAGATACCACAACCAATGCTGATTTTTACATTGTAAATGGATACAGAGTTCAGGCTGGTTATAGGTTATATGTATTTAATAGGTTTTTATACAACCTCGGTTTTAGAGATAATCCACAAGGCATTACTGGTTTTTTCATCAGTCCTCATGTTTCTTATGCCCAAGCCAAAGTAACTACCAAATCGGCAAATCAATTTGGTAATTATTACCAGTTTAGCCTTTTAGATTACACGTTAGATTTTGGGTTGCAATTAAAGCTTGGCAATTTTGTAACAGATGGCTACATGGGTTTTGGCTACAAAGACAATAAATACACCTTGGTAACTCCCACAAGCTCCACCAAGGTTATTACTCCTCCCGAGTTAGATATCTTTTTCGAAAACCCTTATAAATTTAGAATTGGCTTCAATTTAGGCTGGAGATTTTAATTGCCTTTTATACCTCTTAAAAGTTTTGTTTTCTGTAATTTCGCGCCGCCTTTCAAAAAAGGCAAATCATAAATAAATCAATATGTTAGAAGCTCAAAATGTATCACTTCAATACGGCAAACGCGTATTATTCGACGAAGTAAACATTAAATTTCATGGTGATAATTGCTACGGAGTAATTGGAGCCAACGGTGCAGGTAAATCAACCTTTTTAAAAATATTAACTGGTGAAATTTCTCCAAATACCGGTAGCGTTTCATTAGAGCCTGGTAAAAGAATGGCTGTTTTAAAACAAAACCATTTTGAGTTTGATGAAGTTACAGCTTTAAACACCGTTATGATGGGCCACAAAACGCTTTGGGAAATCATACAAGAAAAAGATGCTATTTATGCCAAACCAGATTTTTCTGATGCTGATGGTATGAGGGCTTCTGAGCTTGAGGCAGAATTTGCCGAAATGGATGGTTGGAATGCCGAAAGTGATGCGGCCTCTCTTCTATCTGGTTTAGGAATTGAAGAAGCAGATCATTACAGACCCTTAAAAGATTTAAGCGGAAACCAAAAAGTGAGAGTTCTTTTGGCCCAAGCTTTATTTGGAAATCCTGATGTGTTGATTTTAGATGAGCCTACCAACGATTTAGATTTAAAAACCATTGGTTGGTTAGAAGATTTCTTGCTTGACTTTAGAAACACAGTTATTGTTGTTTCACATGATAGGCACTTTTTAGATACAGTTTGTACCAATATTGTTGATATAGATTTTGGCAAGCTTAATGCTTATACCGGTAATTATAGCTTTTGGTACGAAAGCAGTCAATTGGCTTTAAAACAGCGTTCTAGCTCCAATAAAAAAGCCGAAGCCAAAAAGAAAGAATTACAAGAATTTATTCAGCGTTTTAGTGCAAATGCCTCTAAAAGTAAACAGGCTACTAGCAGAAAAAAATTATTAGAGAAAATTAATATTGATGATATTAAGCCAAGTAGCAGAAGATATCCTGCTATTATTTTTAACCAAATACGTGATGCCGGAAACCAAATTTTAGAGGTTGAAGCACTTGAAGCCTCACGAAACGGAAAAACTTTATTTAAAGATTTAAACTTTACAGTAAACAAAGGCGATAAAATTGCTTTTCTATCAAAAAATGGAGTTTTAATTTCTACATTATTTAAAATTTTAATGGGTGAAGCCAAAGCCGACTCAGGTGATTTTAAACTCGGGCAAACCATAACAACGGCATATTTACCAAACGATAACAAAGAGTTTTTTGAAACAAAAGACAGTTTAATTGAATGGTTAAAGCCCTTTTCTCCAGGCGAAAATGATGATGTTTACATCCGCGGTTTTTTAGGCAAAATGCTATTTACAGGCGAAGAATCTTTAAAAAGTGCAAACGTACTTTCTGGAGGAGAAAAAGTAAGATGTATGCTTTCTAAAATGATGTTGGCACAAGGCAATCTTTTAATTTTAGACGAACCTACAAATCACCTCGATTTGGAATCGATTCAGGCGTTAAATAACTCTTTAAGAGATTTTGACGGAACCATTTTGTTTACCTCACATGACCATACTTTTACCCAAACTGTGGCAAACAGAATTATTGAAATTGGCGAAAACGGCAACATCGATAAGCAATTAACTTACGATGAATACATTTCTAACGAAAGAGTTATTGAACAAAGAGCCAATTTATACGAAGGCGTAGAAGCTTAAATTTTAGGATTTTCTTGGGCTCTGATTACTTAAGTATCTTTTTTTGTCATTTCGAAATTAAAAACAAAACATGCCCAATGTTTTGTATTGAATGAGAAATCTTTTTAGTTGAAAAAGCCACTCTCACATTGAGCTTTGTTTTAAGGCACGCAAAAACAAATGGTCGAAATGAGAATAGCAACGTCACTCAGAGTTAGGCAACTCCGAAACGAAAAGTCCCTATAATCGAACAAAAAAAATGCTTCCTTTGGAAAATGAGCAACAGAAAAGTAATTCTCTACATCAGCATGAGTTTAGATGGGTTTATTGCCACCCACGATGATGACCTTTCTTGGTTATCAATAGTGCAAAATGGCAAAGAAGACTATGGTTATGTAGATTTCAATAACCAGGTGGATACATATATTGTTGGGCGCAAAACCTACGAAGTTGTTTTAAAATTAACTGGTGGTGATTTTCCACAAGCCAAGCAACACAAATGCTATGTTATTACAAGGCAAGATTTACCTAATAAAGATGGAGTTACTTTTTTCAATGGTGACCTTGAGGAACTTATCATTACGCTAAAAAAAGAAAAAGGCAAACACATTTATTGTGATGGAGGTGGCGAAATCGTAAAACTTTTAATGGAAAAAAACCTCATCGATGAATACATTATTTCTGTCATTCCAACAATTTTAGGCGATGGGAAAAGACTATTTAAAGGCGGCATAAATCCACTAAAATTAAAGGCAATGCCAAGTAAACATTTTGAATCTGGTTTGGTACAATTACATTATGTAAAAATTTAAAATAGTTTTCAAAAATTCCCCACAAATTAACATTTTCAAACATCTTGCAACACCTCAATTGCTATTTTTGTGACTCATCGAAAAAAGCATTGCATGAAGGTTGTAATATTTGCTGGAGGAAAAGGAACTAGAATTTCTGAAGAGTCGCATTTAAAACCAAAACCCATGGTTGAAATTGGCGGCAAACCCATTTTGTGGCACATTTTAAAGTTATACGAAGCTTATGGCCACAAAGAATTTATCATTTGTTTAGGCTACAAAGGCTATGTAATCAAAGAATATTTTTACAACTACTTCATTCACAATGCAGATGTAACCATCGATTTGGCCACCAATCAAATTGATGTTCATACTTCAAAAGCCGAATCGTTTAAAGTTACTTTGGTAGATACTGGTTTAGAAACCATGACTGCAGGAAGACTCAGAAGGGTTAAAGATTACGTTGGAAACGAGGACTTTATGCTAACTTATGGTGATGGTTTGTGTGACATTGACATGCACGAACAACTTAAATTCCACAAAGAAACTGGTGCAATTTGCACCATGACTATAGTTCAACCTGGTTCTCGTTTTGGTTTGATGGATGTTGACGAAAACAACATTGTAAGGACCTTTATGGAGAAACCTAAAAACGATGGCGGTTGGATAAATGGAGGCTTTTTTATTCTAAAGCCTGAAGTTTTCAATTACTTGCATGCTGATGCAGATAAAATTATGTGGGAACGCCAACCTCTAGAAGATTTAGCCAAAGACGGAAAATTGGCTGCATACAAATTCAGAGGTTTTTGGAAATGCATGGATACTTTGAGAGACAACGAAGTACTTAACGAAATGTGGGAAACCGAACCAGCTTGGAAAAAATGGTAAAAACCGATTTACTCAAAAAAGCCTACCAAGGCAAAAAAGTTTTTTTAACTGGTCACACAGGTTTTAAAGGAAGTTGGTTGTTGTTAATGCTGCATCAATTGGGTGCCATTGTTAAAGGCTATTCTTTAGCACCTGTTCATCAAAACGATTTATATCATCAAATCAATGGAGACAATTTTTGCGATTCGCAAATTGATGATATCCGTAACCAAGAAACTTTAATAAAATCAATGGTTGATTTTCAGCCTGATTTTGTAATTCACATGGCTGCGCAAGCTTTGGTAATTGATTCTTACAAAGCCCCGGTAGAAACCTACCAAACCAATGTAATGGGAACAATTCATGTTTTGGAAGGCTTGAGAAAACTCAACAAACCATGTAACTCAATTATCATTACAACCGATAAAGTATATTGGAATTTTGAGAGAGATACGCCCTACAAAGAAACAGACCAACTTGGCGGTTACGACCCCTACTCCAACTCAAAAGCTGCTGCTGATATCACTATCAATTCTTACCAAAAATCTTTTTTTAATCTCGATAATTTTGAAGAACACCAACAAGGTATTTCTACCGTAAGGTCAGGAAATGTAATTGGTGGAGGCGATATGGCCGAAAACAGAATTATTCCTGATTGTGTTAAATCATTGGAAAATAACCAACCAATTTCAGTAAGAAACCCAAATGCAGTTAGACCTTGGCAACATGTTTTAGACCCGTTATATGGATATTTGTTGTTGGGTGCTAAACTTCAAGAAGAACCTAAAAAATATTCTGAAGCTTTCAACTTTGGTCCTGAAACTGAAGATGTAAATACAGTGAAAGAATTGGTTGAAATTGCCATTAAAAGTTGGGGACATGGAGAAGCTTCTTTCCCAAAAATTACCAATAAATTACATGAAGCAGGTTTGCTAAAACTAGATATTGAAAAAGCCAAAACCCAATTGGGATGGAAACCTCAATACCAAGCCGAAACTGCAATTCAAAAAACCATTGAATGGTATAAAAATGCAAAGCCAAATCCGGCTGAATATACCCTAAATCAAATTGAAGAATTTTTAGCTACTCCTGCCTAATGAAGTCATTACAAGAAACCAACATTCCCGGAGTTTACGAAATTGAAATGTTTCATTTGGCTGACGACAGAGGTGTATTTGTAAAACCTTATCACAAAAACACTTTGGAGAAATGGGGTTTGGAATCTGAATTTCGCGAAAGCTTTTATTCAATAAACCAAAAAGGTGTAGTTAGAGGAATGCACTTTCAAAATCCACCAGATGACCATGCAAAGCTTATTTATTGCTCATCAGGAAAATTAGTCGACATAATTCTAGACATACGAGTTGGCTCCCCAACTTATGGGAAATTTGCCCAAGTTGAATTATCAGGGGACAATTACAAAGCTGTTTATTTACCCAAAGGTGTAGCGCATGGGTTTTGTGTTTTAGAAGACAATACCTGTATGGTTTACCTAACATCTACAGTGCATTCACCTCAAAACGATGCAGGTGTATTGTGGAATTCCTTTGGCTGTAATTGGCCTGTTGAAAATCCTATTAATTCAGATAGAGATAAAAATTTCCCCTCTTTAGCAAACCTTAAAAGCCCATTTAACTTTTGAAAAAGTTCCTTTTAATTCTATTTATTTTTTTAGTTGTTTCCTTTAAGGTTTCTTCTCAAACTGGTGCTAAACTTTCTCCTGAGGCGGAAATTAGCCTAATTACATGCGGGCCAGGTTCAGATTTATATTCTGTTTTTGGTCATTCAGCAATACGCGTAAACGACCCAAAAATTGGTATTGACGCGGTTTTTAATTATGGAACTTTTCAATTTACCGATGATTTCTACTTCAAGTTTGTAATGGGCAAACTCAACTACATGATGTCAGTGAGCATATTTACAGGATTTTACAAAAGTTATGTATACGAAAACAGGCAACTTTTAGAACAAGTTTTAGATTTAAACAAAGCCCAAAAACAAAAACTTTTCGATTTATTAATTGACAACAATCGTCCTGAAAATAGATTCTATTTATACGATTTTTTCTACAACAATTGCTCAACTAAAATTAGAGATAAACTGGTTGAAGCGGTAAATACAGATGTTGTTTTTAACAGCACGCCTCCAGAAAATGATGTTCCTTTTAGAACTATGCTCGATTTGTATTTGGTTCAAATGGATTGGAGCGATTTCGGAATTGATTTGGCTTTGGGGTTGCCTTGCGATGTAACTCCAAACAATTGGGATGACATGTTTTTGCCAGATGAGCTAATGGTCGCTTTTGACCAAGCTACCATCAACGATAATGGCACTGTTAAACCTTTGGTAAAAGAAACCCAAATTTTATTTCAGTCAATTCCTATGGAACATCGTTTTCCATATTACATGCAGCCTGCCAACTTAACTTGGTTCTTCTTTTTGGTAATGCTTGTAATTTCATTTTTGGAAGTAAAAAACAGAAAAAACTACATTCTTTTCGATAAGATTTATTTCGGCATTATTGGATTCTTCGGATTGTTTCTAACTTTTTTATGGTTAGGAACAGACCATAACGCAACAGCTCAAAATCTAAATATTTTGTGGGCAAGTCCGTTGTTATTTTTTGCTGGATTTTTCAATTTAAACGAAAATCAAAAACCTTGGATTAAATATTTCTTTTTGGCATTTGGTGTATTTATTAGCCTTTTAATAGCCTTTTGGAATTTTTTACCTCAAGATCTACATTTCGCCGCCATGCCTTTGGCAGGATTAATTGGTTTACGTTCGCTACTAATTTATTACAAGGCCAAAAGACTTTACAATGCGTAAAATCTTTGTTTTATTTATTTCTGTTTTAGTTTCTATTTCTATGATGGCTCAAAACCAAAAACCATTTTTTGTTTATGTTGGAGACCCCATGTGTTCTTGGTGTTATGGCTTTGCTCCTGAATTGCAAAAGCTCGAAAAACAATACGAAAACAAAGTTGATTTTAAAATAATTTTAGGTGGGTTAAGACCATATGGCACTGAACCTATGGATGAACAACTCAGCGAATTTTTAAGAGAACATTGGGTAGAAATAGAAAAACGCTCAGGCGAGAAATTTAACTTTGGAGTACTTGATGACAAATCTTTTATTCTTGACACAGAACCTTCATGCCGGGCTTACAAAGTACTTGAAGCTATGGAAGCAGATAAAATAAAAGGCTTTCACGAAGTTCAAAAGGTGTTTTACATAAAAAATGATGATCCCAAAAAGGTAGAATCTTACTTGCCAGTTTGCGAAAAACTCAATTTAAATTTTGAAGAATTCAAACAGAAATTTGAAAGCGATGAGTTTAAAACTCTCACAAGAAATGATTTTGCTGCAGCCCAACAAATGGGTGTAACTGGTTTTCCTACTTTGTTGATGGTTGTTCAAGACCAAGCTTATATTTTATCGAGAGGTTACCAAGAAGCAGAAAATTTATTTCCTCAAATCGGAAAATTATTACACCAATGAAAGTATTAGTTTTAGGCGCTTCCGGCTTAGTTGGAGGCAATTGTGTAAAGGTGTTCGAATCAAAAGAAAATGTTGATGTTGTAGGAACCTACTTCAGTTTCGAAACTGAAAACACAGTTTTTTTCGATACCCTGAATCCACAAAATCCAGAAAATTTTAATGTGGATGAGTTTAAGCCAAATGTAATTGTTCATTGTGGAGCCTTAACACATGTAGATTATTGCGAAGACCATCAAGAAGAAAGCTACCAAAAAACAGTTCAAAGCACCTTAAACGCCATTGAACTATGTAAAAAATTCAACGCCAAGTTGGTTTATCTTTCTACAGATTATGTTTTTGATGGCACCAAAGGTTTTTACAAAGAAGAAGACGAAGTAAATCCTCTTTCTATTTACGGGAAACATAAGTTAGAAGCAGAGTTGGCGGTTAAAAAAGAACTTGCAGATTTTGTTATTGTAAGAATTACCAATGTTTATGGAGATGAAGTAAGAGGCAAAAACTTTATTGCTCGGTTAAGTGTAAACATGCAAAAAGGAGAACCCATGGAACTTCGTTTGCCTTATGACCAATACGCAACGCCTGCAAATGCATTTGATATTGCAAAAGCAATTTGGCTTTTGGTAAATGATAAAAAGGTTGGTATTTATCACTTTGGTTCTACCGACTATTTAAACAGAATTCAGCTTTGCCAAAAAGTAGCACAATACTTTGGGCACGATAAAGTGGTAATTAATCCAATTTCAACCAAAGAAATGAACCAAGCTGCAGACAGACCGCTACTTGGCGGATTTTCAACCGAAAAATTTATCAAAGAATATCCGGGGTTTTATTTTAGCAATGTGGATGATTATTTGAAAAAACTAAAATTAAATTCAACTTACTAGAACATTTACAATTCCCAAGTGTATCTATAAAAAACTTATTCGAGTATTTTCGCAATCTTAAATTTTTAGCATGTCAACAAAAAATGATTTTTTACATGTGCCTTATGGCAAAACAGTTCACGGAGAGGAAGAAATTGAAGCTGTTGTGAATGTTTTAAGAACATCAACCCAAATGGGAAAGAATGTTCGTGAGTTTGAAGAAAAAGTAGCAGCACTTTATGATAAAAAACATGGAGTAATGGTAAACTCAGGTTCTTCTGCTTTGTATTTAGCTGTTGATTTATTGCAGTTGCCAGAAGGTTCTGAGGTAATTACTCCTGCCCTAACATTTGCCACAACAGTTGCTCCTTTGGTTAAAAATGGTTTAATACCTGCTTTTGTTGATGTGGAAGAAGGAACCTACAATACCGATTGGAGTAAGGTTGAGGAAATGATAACTCCAAAAACAAAGGCATTTATGATTCCAAATTTAATGGGGAATTTGCCTGATTGGAAAAAATTAAGAGAAATTGCAGACAAGCATAACCTGTTTGTTGTTGAAGATTCAGCAGATACGTTAGGTGCCGAAATTGATGGTAAAAGCTCAGGCAGATTTGCCGATATGAGTACAACTTCTTTTTACGGTTCTCACGTAATAAATGCGGGTGGAAATGGCGGAATGCTTTGCTTGAATGATGACAAAATGTTAGAAAGAGCAAAATTATTACGTTCTTGGGGGAGATCTTCTTCTTTATTTGTTGAGTCTGAAGCAATTGAAAACAGATTTAACGTTCATGTAGATGGCATTAGATACGATGCTAAATTCATTTTTGCAGAACCAGGATATAACATCGAGCCATCAGAAATGGGTGCTGCCTTTGGATTAGTTCAGTTGGGTAAATTGCAACACAACATCAACGAAAGAGAGAAAAATTACAATACCCATTTAGCGTTTTTCAAAAAGCACGAGGAGTTTTTCATTCTTCCTAAACAATTAGAAAATTGCAGAACAGGTTGGTTAGCATTTCCGGTAACAGTTAAAGATACAGCCCCTTTTACAAGAACAGAGCTTCAAATTTTCTTAGAAAAAAGAAACATCCAAACAAGAACTGTTTTTACAGGAAACATTTTGCGTCAGCCAGGTTTTGTGAATATCGAAAGAAAAGAATCAAAAGCAGGTTATCCAGAATCTGATAAAGTAATGCGCGGCGGAATGCTATTGGGTTGTCACCATGGAATTACATCTGAAATGATGAGCCACATGCACGAAAGCATTGATTTGTTTTTGAAAGAAAACGCTTAATATTTAAGCAATAAAGGTTTTAAAAAGCTTCATGATTTTCATGAAGCTTTTTTTTTAGAAAATTTTAGCACTAACCTTTTGTCCTTTCTCCTTCCTCCTTCATCTAACCTCTATAACCTAACTTCCAACCCCAAAAGTCAATTCTTAATTATTCATTATTAATTAATAATTATTAATTAAAACTACCAATCTCCTCCTGCTCCACCGCCGCCAAAGCTACCTCCTCCAAAGCCACCAAAACCTCCTCCGCCAGATGAAAAGTCGCTCCAAGAACCATGAGAACTTCCTCGCATGGCATTGGCCAAGAATAAAGCCGACCAAAAAGAAGTTCCAGAACTCATAGAATGATAGCGCGCACTTCTAATTCTACTTATTATCGAGAAAATAATAAAGATTACAATCATCCCTAAAAAGCCAATTCCTTTGCGACCTCTTCTTGATGTTTTTGTTGATTTTTTGTCATACGCAGAAGCGGGATATTCTTTCAAAGCCAAATCAGAAACAATTTGCAAGCCTGCGGCAATTCCTCCAACGTAATCTTGGTTTTTAAACCTCGGAATCATTTCTTTTTCTACAATTCTTTTGGCTGTTGCATCAGGCAAAATTCCTTCTAATCCGTAACCTGTTGCTATAAAGGTTGAGCCTTTTCCATCTGCTTCTTTTGGTTTTACCAACATCACAATACCATTGTCGAAATTGGCATCTCCAACTCCCCAACGTTCACCAATTTCATAGGTAAATTGGGCTTTTTCGTAGTTATTCAAGGTATTTATGGTTACCACCACTACCCTAGTTTTTGATGATAAAGCTAATTCTTCCAAATAACTTTCCATTTGGGCCTCTTCGTTATCAGGAATAATATTGGCATAATCGTTTACCAATTTTGGTGGGTTTGGTTTTACAGGAATTCCATCTTTATCAAATTGCTGAGCAAACGAAAAAAATGGAAATACTAAAGCAATTACTAGTATTTTAAGGTAATTCATGGTTTTAGTTTTTTCCAAACGATATGTCATCGCTTAGTTCATTAATATCATCATCTTGGTATGGAAAATGGGCTTTGAGTTGCTCTCCTGCCATGATGATTCCTTCAGAAAGACCATCGGCGTGTTTGCCTTCTTTAAACCTGCTTAAAACATGGGTATTTATTTCATCCCAAAAGTTATCTGCAACTTTTTGATTTATACCAGAATCACCTAAAATGGCAAATTTTCTTGCTTTAACAGCCAAATAAAAAAGCACCCCATTTCGAAGTGCTGTTTTATGCATTTTTAATTTTGAGAAAACAAATGCTGCTCTATCTAAAACCTCTCCATCGCAGGTTTCTTCAACGTGCACCCTAACTTCGCCTGAAGTATTGAGCTCGGCTGTTTTAATAGCATTTACAATCTGTTCTTGTTGTTCTTTGGTGAAAAAGTTTTTAGCACTCATTAAAATTCAACTTTTGGTGCCTCTTTGGCTGTTTCTTCTGCTTCAAAATAGGCTCTTTTTTCAAAACCAAATGAACCAGCATACATAACTCTTGGGAATTTCCTAATCGAAGCATTAAAATCTTGAACAGATGCATTAAACTTCTGACGAGCTACTGCTATGCGGTTTTCAGTACCTTCTAACTGAGCTTGTAATTCTAAAAAGTTTTGGTTCGATTTTAAATCAGGATATTTTTCTACTACCACCATCAATCTGCCTAAAGCGCTTCTTAAATTGCCTTGAGCGGCTTGAAATTCTTGTAATTTTTCTGGTGTTAAATTGCTTGCATCAATGTTCATGCTTGTTGCTTTTGCACGAGCCTCAACTACTTGCGTTAAAACTTCTTTTTCTTGCTCAGCAAAACCTTTTACGGTATTTACCAAATTTGGAATTAAATCTGCCCTGCGCTGATACTGAGTTTGAACATCTGCCCATTGTTGAGAAACTGCTTCATCTTTTTCAACCATATCGTTGTATCCGCACGATTGAAGCAAAACAGCTACTAATAAAAAGCTTAATATAAATCCTATTCGTTTCATGTTTTTATTTTTTAAGACGTATGTATTTGATTAATATTTTGAACATCAAAAGTAATTTTAACTTATGGTATACAGTATTTTCATCATCTAATTTTAACCTATTTTAATATCAATTACTTTTGGAGATATGAATAAGTTTTTCACTACTATTTTTTTGATTTTATTTTCTCTTCAGGCATTTACGCAAATTCTTCCTAGATGGTTAACCGAAGAAGAAAAACTATTGATGCCTAGCTATTTAAAATCTTTTGATTTAAAAAAAGCAAGCACTTCTCCAAATTTTGAAGTACGCAACATAGCCGAGTGGGAAGAAGCCGAATACCTGGTTGTTACTTGGGCAGGATACAATTCTATCCTTCGAGAAATTGTAAGGTACGGAAGAGAAGAAACCAAAGTAATTGTGGTATGCTCAGATTCGAACTCCGTTAAAAATTACTTACAAAACGGAAATGTTTCATTGGGTAATGTTTCCTACTTACAAGAGAGTTTTAACAGTATTTGGATAAGGGATTACTTTGGTAACACAGGCTATAAAAATGATGTAGATAGCCTAGTTATGGTAGATTGGATTTACAACCGACCAAGGCCAGGAGATGATAAAATAGCCCATAAAGTGAGTAACTTGTTAAATATCCCTCTTTACGAAACTGCTGTAAACCCAAATAGGTTGGTACATACAGGTGGTAATTACATGAGTGATGGTTTAGGTTTAGGATTTTCCTCAAATTTGGTTTTAGATGAAAACCCTACAAAATCTAAAGCAGATGTTGATGGAATTATGAATGATTATTTGGGCGTTTCTGAATACGTAAATATGACTAACTTACCTTACGACGATATTCATCATATTGATATGCACATGAAGTTGATGAATGAAAATACTTTGTTGGTAGGCGAATACCCAACTGGTATTTCTGATGGACCTCAAATAGAAGCCAACATTAACTATGTATTGAGTAATTATACTGCATCTAACGGAGAGACTTTTAACATTGAACGCATAGAAATGCCCAAAGGAAATACAGGCGGTTGGCCAAACCAAGGTGGAAATTATTACACTTATGCCAACATGCTTTTTGTGAATAATACGATTTTGGTGCCTGTTTATAATTTAAGCACCGATGCTGCAGCTTTAGAAACAATTAGAGGTTTAATGCCAGGTTATAGAGTTGTGGGTATCGATTGTTCGTCTATTATTCCACAAGGTGGGGCAATACATTGTATTACCCACACAATTGGCGTTAAAAACCCGTTGTTAATTAATCACTACCCTATTGCAAATCAAGAAGATAATGGAAATGATTATTTAGTTACAGCTTCCGCCAAACACATTTCAGGAATTAACCAAATGAATTTGTATTGGACAACTGACACAACCCAGCCTTTAAATTCAACTTCAATGGGAATTGCTTTATCAGGAAGTTTAGAATACGAAGCAACAATTCCAAATCAACCAGCAGGCTCAACAGTTTATTATTATATTGAGGCTGAAGCCCAAAGTGGAAAAACAGGAACCCGACCTATGCCTGCCCCAAAAGGTTTTTACAGTTTTGAGGTGATGCCTTTTGCAGGAGTTGAGCAATTAGAAAAAGATTTAAGTATTAGCAGAGTTTTTCCAAATCCTGCCAAAGCAATTGCCGCTATTGAATTAAATGGAGAAATAAACCAACCTGTAAATCTTAAAATATTTGACTCTTTAGGAAAATTGGTTTACCAAAAAACAGAAACTCCATTCGGAGTTGGCAACTCAAAATCTCAATTATTTTTTGATGTTTCTAATTTTGGTAAGGGTATTTATTGGGTTGAAATAAATGCAAAAGGCATTTCTAATTCGCACAAATTGGTGGTTGAATAAAAAAAAATCCTCAAAGCAAAGCTTTGAGGATTTTGATTTTTTGAATTATATATTCGGCTTAAATTAATTCAACCGAACGCTTTATAAATTTCGAAAGCGCTTCGCCTTTTAACAAACCTTGAGAAAGCATTGCTAAATCTGACGCTTGTTTTGCCAATTGTTTTTGCTTTTCGCCATCAGCCTCAATTAATATTTTGCTAATTAACGGGTGGTTAGCATTTACAACCAAGTTGTAAGAGTCTGGCAAGTTAGCCATGCCAAACATACCGCCGCCGCCAGTTTCACTTTGCTCCTTCATTCTTCTCATAAACTCAGGGCGGGTAATAACCATAGGGTTATCCTTCTCGGTTAAGCTTTCAAATTGAACGTGGTAAGTTTCTTTGTTTACAATTCCTTCAACAAGCTCCTTTAATTGTTTTTCTTGATCTTCGGTTAAATTGCTTTTGATGTCATCAGCTTTTTTAATCAACTTATCTAAAGTATCGGCATCAACCCTAGCAAAAGAAGTATTCTCAAATTTTTGCTCGAATCTTCCAACCATATGAGAAGTTAATGGGCTATTCATTTCTAACACATCATATTCTCTGTTTTTGGCATTTGAAATATATTCGAATTGCTCTTCTTTATTATTTGTATACAAGAAAATTAACTTATTGTCTTTATCTTTTTGAGTAGGTTCAATTTTGGCTTTGTACTCTTCAACTGTGTAGTATTCACCATCAGTGTTTTTGAACAAGTAAACATCTTTAATTCTATCCCAGAATTTCTCGTCAGATAACATTCCGAATTCAATAAAAATTTTGACGTCATCCCATTTTTGTTCAAAATCTTTTCTGTCGTTTTTGAACATTTCAGCCAATTTATCAGCAACTTTTTTAGAGATATGAGAAGATATTTTTCTCACATTGCTATCTGTTTGCAAGTAACTTCTAGAAACGTTTAATGGAATATCTGGAGAGTCGATTACACCATGTAAAAGGGTTAAAAACTCAGGTACAATATTCTCAACCGAGTCGGTTATAAATACTTGGTTAGAGTACAACTGAATTTTATTTTTTTGGAACTCGAATTTGTCTTTCAACTTAGGGAAATACAAAATTCCGGTAAGGTTAAAAGGATAATCTACATTTAAATGAATATTGAACAATGGATCTTCAAAAGTCATTGGGTACAACTCCCTGTAAAAGCTTTTGTAATCTTCATCATTTAATTCAGAAGGAGTTTTTTTCCAAGCTGGATTTGGATTATTGATGATGTTATCAACCTTTTTCTCAACTTGTTTTACGTTACCATCTTTGTCTTTTTCACCTTTTGGATCATCTTCCCATTCAGATTTAGTTCCGAATTTAATTTCAACCGGTAAAAATTTACAGAACTTGTCTAAAATGCTCTGAATTTTATGCTCTTCTAAAAACTCTTTTTCATCATCTAAAATGTGAAGCACTACATCTGTACCTCTTGTTTTCTTTTTAGCTGGTTCAATATCATATTCAGGATTTCCTTCGCATGACCATTTTACAGATTGGTCACTTTTAAAAGATTTGGTAATTACATCAACCTTTTTCGAAACCATAAAAGCTGAGTAAAAACCCAAACCAAAGTTTCCAATAATTCCTGCATCATCTGCTTTTCCTTCGTATTTTTTCAAAAACTCGCTTGCTCCTGAAAAAGCTACTTGATTTAAATATTTTTCAACTTCTTCTTGGGTCATTCCCAACCCTTTATCACTAACGGTAAGGGTTCCTTTTTTCTTGTCGATAGAAATTTCGATTTTGGTATCGCCTAATTCACCTTCAAATTCACCCATTTTGTGGAGGGCCTTTAATTTTGAAGTTGCATCAACTGCGTTAGATACCAACTCTCTTAAAAAGATTTCGTGCTCTGAGTACAAAAACTTTTTAATAATCGGAAAGATGTTTTCCGCCTGAACGTTAATTTTTCCAGTTGCCATTATTACTGATATTTTTAGTTTTTAATTTAATTTTGATTGATTTTAAAGTTTTCAAATGATGTGCCACCCAAGGTTGTATGACACATTGTCGTAATTAAATTTGCAGTATGAAAATTTTGACGCTTTTTTTTATTTCTCTTTTTATTTTTAGTTGTAGCCCTCAAACTAATGAAACCTATAAAAAGAGTATAATAGATTACCGAAAAGAAAACAACAAATTCTATTTATCTGACGATAGTCCGCTATTAGAAGAAGACAAAAAAAACTTTGTTGGGTTAAATTACTTTTCGATAAAACAAGAATATGCTCTTTGGGCAACTTACCAAATTTTCGAAAAGCCTGATACCATCATTATGCCTACCACAACAGAAAGAAACATATTGATGATTAACGAAGGTGAAGTAACTTTTACTTTAAAAGATACCCTTTGCACTTTGCAGATTTATTATGATGTAAATCGGTTTTTGGAAAATAAAACAAAAGACTATTTTTTGCCTTTGGGCGATGGAACTTCAGGTATTGAAAGCTACGGTGGAGGAAGGTATTTAGAAGTTGATTCGCTTAACTCTGAAGGCAATAAAATGTGGCTAGATTTTAACAAACTTTACAATCCTTATTGTGCTTACAACCATAAATTTAGCTGCCCAATTCCACCAAAAGAGAATCTGTTAAAGGTTCATATTTCAGCAGGTGAAAGAAAATTTCATTAAAATTAGAGCCCCCACCCTAATCCATAAATTTTATTTATAATAATCATTTAAAATATTAAATAAATAAAAAGCGCTTCTCACACTACTTTTGGAATTAAATAAAGTAGAAAATGAAGAACATACACAAACCTCTTAGGCCTCTATTTGTAATTTTCACAGTAGTCTACATATTTACTTCTTGTGAAAAAACAAAAACCACAAGTGCAGAATACAACGTAGATTTAAATGCCTCCGGCCCATTTTTTCAAGGTGGAAATAGCTTTATAGCTGATTTCAAACCAGACCTTTCTAAAATTAGTTCTGAAACTGCTATAGCCAACGAAAACTTAAAATCTATAGGAATAAAAAAGGCAATTGTAACCTTAAACCCAAACGATAGCATCAGTTTCGAAATGTTTAATAGCGCTACGCTTCAATTGGTTAGCGACAATATCGCTATGCAATCAATTGCTGTACTAAACCCAATTAGCACTTCAGAAAATCAAATAGAACTAACTGTAAGTAATGAAGTAGAATTGTTAGATTTTTTCAAAGAAGAAGTTTTCACGGTATTGCTTGATTTAGATTTTGCTGAAGACGATTACAAAGATGATATGAATGTTGAATTGAAGCTCGAATTAAATATTGACTATAAAACTAAATAAGATGAATTCATTAAAAATTACACTAGTAATTGCTTTAACAAGTATTTTTTCATTTGGAGCATTGGCCCAAGTAGAAGGAGATAAGCTAATTGGAGTTTGGGAACCAAGTCACGGAAAAGCCAAAGTAAAAATCGAAAAAATTGGCAATAAATACTATGGTAAAATTGTTTGGTTAAAAGAACCTAACGATCCAGAAACTGGTAATCCAAAAGTTGATAAAAACAACCCTGATGAAAGCATGACATCTACTCCATTAAGAGGTTACCGAATTTTAAAAGATTTTGAATATACCGATAAAAATACTTGGAGCGAAGGAACCATTTACGACCCAGAAAATGGAAGTACATATAGCAGTACTATTAAAATGAAAGATGATAACACCCTTGATATTAGAGGATACATTGGTGTTTCAGCTTTGGGTAGAACTGATGTTTGGAAAAGATTACAAATGCCATCAAAAAAGAAATAACCCTTCAAATTAAATCTTTATGTCAGCGTTTAAGGTATTAACATTTATTACCCTAAGTTTATTGGTTTCTAGTAATTTATTTGCTCAAGTAGAAACTACCTCAGAAGAAGAAGATTACAGCATTTACGATAATTTAGATTACGTTGATGAAGGAACAAAAAGTTTTGCCTCAGCAAAAATTAGTGGATTAAGTCCAGCTAGGTTAATTTCTGTTGGTTACGATTTCCAAGGCGGTTACGATTTAACAGCAGGAGTAATTTCTAATTTTGGACCTCAAACAGCAAGGGTAAATTCAACACAAGGTTTACGAATTGGGGCAAACATTCCAGTAATTTCAAAAAACAGTTTAATTGTTCAATTAGGAGGTCAAATTTGGGATGTAAATTACGATTTTGAAAATCCGAATACCTTAACCCACCCAATGCTTCAGGCATTAAACAAAAATAACCTAACAACTCTTGGATTAAACTCAACCATATTTAAACCACTTAACGAAACCAACTTTATTTTAGTTCAGTTGGCTTCAGATATGAATGGTGACTACACCTTATCAAAACCTCAAAGTTTAAAATACAACACCTTTTCTGCTGCAGCTATTTGGGGTAAAAGACCAAGCGATTGCAAGCAATGGGGAGTTGGACTTTCTAGAACTTATAGAGCAGGCGAATTAAATTATATTCCTATTTTCTTATTCAATTGGACATCTCCAACTAGTAAGTGGGGTACTGAATTATTATTACCTGCAAGAGGCCATGTAAGGTACACCATAAACCGACAAAACATGCTTTTCTTTGGTTTCGAATTAGAAGGAAATAGCTATAGATTCGATGAAGGCTCTCTTTCACTTGCCAACAACAATGGTTTTACCCCTGTTGATGATTTAGAAATTCGAAGAAGCGAACTAAGAGTTAGGTTTCAATGGCAAAGAAAACTAATTGGCTTTGTTTGGATTGCTCTAGAAGGCGGCTACAGAATAAACTATTCTTTTAATGTTGATGAAGTTCCGGGCGGGCAAGATTTTTACCGTGGCTTTTTTGGAGACCAACCGCTAGCTATTGAAAATAGTTTAACCAATCCATTGTATTTTAATGTGAGTTTTAACTTGGTGAGTCCATAATAAACTACCAAGAATATTTCTTTTAATAAACAAAATTCAATTTTAAAAAGTGTTTTCTTGAAAATAATAGAAAAAAAATTGTACCCAAAAATCATTACCGTAAACATTGGATTGTATTAGGAATGAGTGTTTTGGAATTGCTCTCGGCACTGCATTTGGAGTTTCAATGGGGGTAATATGGGGTTATTGGGAATAGGCCTTCCCTTAGGAATGGCGATTGGAATTGCCGTTGGCTCAGGAATGGATAAAAAAGCGCAAGAAAAAGACCTGCCAATAGATTTTGAAAATACTCTGTAGCAATAGCTTTTGCTAAAACTTATTTCTTGTTTTCTTTGTTACCTCCACATCAAGAAAACAAAATGAAAAAATTTACCCTTTTACTTACCACACTTATAGCATTTTCATTCGTAAATGCCCAAGTTTTACAAGAAAACTATTGGAAAAACTTTAAGCCAAGGTCAATCGGTCCTGCCGGAATGAGTGGCCGAGTAACAGCAATTGATGTTGTTGAAGCCAAACCTGAGGTAATATATGCTGGTACGGCCTCAGGCGGGTTATGGCGTTCAACTGATGGAGGTATCGATTGGAAACCTCTTTTTGATGATGAAAAAGTAATTTCTATTGGAGCAGTTGCCGTTCAGCAAACAAATCCTGATGTAATTTGGGCTGGCACCGGCGAAGGAAACCCAAGAAACAGCCACACTAGTGGTTTTGGAATTTACAAATCGATAGATGGTGGTAAAACCTGGAGATGCATGGGGTTGGAAAATACCAGAACCATCCACAGAATTATTATTCATAGAGATAATCCAAATGTAGTTTTTGCTGCCACTCTTGGCTCAGCGTGGGGCCCAACTGAAGACAGAGGAGTTTACAAAACAACCGATGGCGGAAAAACATGGAAAAAGGTATTGTACAACAATCAATTAACAGGTTGTGCTGATTTAGTGGTAGATGCCCAAAATCCCAATAAATTAATTGCAGCCATGTGGGAACACCAACGTTGGCCTTGGTTTTTTAAATCTGGCGGCGAAGGCTCAGGCCTTTATATTTCTTTTGATGCAGGCGAAACCTGGCAAAAAAAGACAGAAAAAGACGGATTGCCAAAAGATGAAATTGGCAGAATAGGTTTGGCAATTTCTCCCTCAAAACCTAATATTGTTTATGCCTTGGTAGAATCTAAAAAAACTGCCCTTTACCGTTCTAACGATGGCGGTTTTAAATGGAACAAAGTTGCCGATAAAAACATCGGAAACCGACCATTTTATTATGCCGATATTTATGTTGATCCTCAAAACGAAAACAGATTATTTAATTTATTCTCCCTAGTTACCAAAAGCGAAGACGGAGGAAAAACTTTTGAAGTAATTATGCCTTACAGCGGCTATCACCCCGATCATCATGCATTTTACATTCATCCTACCAACAATAACTTTATGATTAATGGAAACGATGGTGGAATGAATATTTCTAGAGATGGCGGAAAAACCTGGCGCTTTGTAGAGAATTTGCCGCTAGCCCAATTTTATCACATCAATTTAGATAACGATATTCCATACAATGTTTATGGTGGAATGCAAGACAATGGCTCATGGGTTGGACCTGCTTATGTTTGGAAAAATGATGGCATAAGAAATAGCTATTGGAACGAAGTACTTTTTGGTGATGGGTTTGATGTAATGCCAGATCCTGAAAATAACAGATTTGGCTTTGCCATGTATCAAGGCGGAAACATTTACCGGTTCGATAAGCAAACGGGTCAAAATCACTACATACAACCTTTACATCCTGATGACGAAAAATTGAGATTTCATTGGAATGCAGCTATGGCACAAGATCCTTTCAACAAAAAAGGATTGTACTTTGGAAGTCAATTCGTTCACAAAAGTGAAGATCAGGGTAAAAGTTGGGAAATTATTTCAACTGATTTAACAACCAATAATCCTGAAAAGCAAAAACAAGCGGAAAGTGGTGGTTTAACCATAGATGCAACCAAAGCTGAAAACCACACCACTATAATTGCCATAGAACCTTCTAGCCTTAATAAAGAAGTTATTTGGGTTGGCACCGATGATGGAAATATTCAGCTTACGCAAGATGGAGGTAAAACTTGGAAAAACCTATCACCATCAATCAAAGCAATGCCTAAGGAAGCTTGGATTCCACAAATTAGAGCTTCAAAATATGATGAGGCTGAAGCTTTTGTAGTGGTAAATAATTACCGCCAAAACGATTGGAAACCTTACCTTTTTTACACCAAAGATTTCGGGAAAACTTGGAAGAACCTAGTTTCTGAAAATCAAGTATTTGGTCATTGTTTGTCTGTTATTCAAGACATTAAAGAACCCAACTTATTGTTTTTAGGCACCGAAAATGGCCTTTACACAAGCTTCGACAAAGGCTTAAATTGGGAAAAATGGGGCAAAGGATACCCCAACGTTGCCACAAGAGATATGCAAATTCAAGACCGCGAAAGCGATTTGGTTACAGGTACTTTTGGCAGGGCAGCTTTTGTATTCGACAATATTGCGCCATTTAGGTTTATTGCCAAAAATGGAATTGATAATTTAGGCAACCTAAAAACCTTCGACACTCCAGATGCTTATTTGGCTTATAGAGGTCAGCCAGATGGTTTACGATTTGGGGCAGATGCAACTTTTGCAGGAGACAACAAAAGAAGTGGCGCCATGATAAGTTATTGGTGGATGCCTACTAATGCAGAAAAAGATGTTGAGGAAAAAGATATTGATGACAAAAATATCGAAGAGGATGATGAGGAAGCCGAAAATGAAAATTCAGAAAAATCTAATGAAAAGAAAGACAAGAAAAAATCATCAAAGAAAATTGGTGTTTATATTTTTAATGAAGATGGCGACACCATTAGAAATTACACGATTAAACCCGATAGCGGATTCAACAGAACTTATTGGAATTTAAGAGCTAATGGAGTTAATTTCCCAAGTTACAGCTCACCCATAAAAGATGCTGATAAGCCATCGGGCAACAAAGTAAAACCTGGCAAATACAAAATTATTTTGGTGAAAGACGATTTTAAAGACAGCACTTCGGTAACTGTAAAACCCGACCCAAGAGTTCCGTTTTCTGCAGAGGCATATAACCAAAAAGAAAAGCTGAACAACCAACTTCAAGGTTATACAAAAGCAGCTTTTGACCTCGTAACCAATTTAAACGACGCATCGAAACGAATTGGCATGGTAAACCAAAATATTGAGTTGTTAGAAGATTCAATTCAAGCCAAAATCAAAAAGCAAGGCAAAACTTGCCAAGACTCAATCAATAAATATTACTTGTTTTTTATGACAGCCAAAGATTTTGAAGGATATGATCATGTAACGGTAAGAATTAATAACCTATTAGGTTCTGCAGGCGAATACATTAATTGGCCAACTGACTATCCTGGACCTCAAGCAGAAATTGCCTTAAAAAATGTAGAACGCGAATTGCAAAAAGCAGCCAAATCAATAAATAAATTTTTTGAAGCCAATTGGAAAAATTATCAAGATTTGGTAAAACAAAGCGAGCCTAAATTGTTTAAGGAGTATAAACCAGTAAAGCTTTCTGATGATTAAAGAAAATCCGATAGATAAAGATAAAATTACAGAAACCCCTTCTACCCTGCCCTATGCTCACCATGTTGGGAGTCCGGTAATTAAACCAATAGACAAAGGCCGAGTAAAAGGCAATGCCATGAGTGCGATGGTTGAACAAACCAACAAGCAAATGGAGCAAATACACAAGCAAATTCAATTGTTAGCAGACCAGGCCAAAGATTTGCAAAAAAGGGTTGAAATTTCTGAAAGAATTTACTTAGCCGATATGAATTTTAAACCCCTAATTGGCCATGTTTATTATTTGTACCAAAGAGATAATCAAAAACATTTTTTAAGCATGATTTCGCCCGAAGAATGGGGTCGCAGTTTAAAAATGGAGTTTATTTCTGAAGTTAAACTTATGCATGACCACACTTGGGATGTAATTAGAGAAAATATCAATTGGGATGAGGAGTAAAGTTTTATTTCTATTTATAATCGTTACCGGCCTTTTTGGTTGCAACACCTACGACGAAAAATCTGAAGTAAATGCCATTAAAGAAGTTATGTACCAACAGCAACTAGCTTGGAATAAAGGCGACTTAGAAGGTTTTATGCAAGGCTATTGGAAAAACGATTCATTGGTATTTATCGGTTCAAAAGGTTTAACCTATGGCTGGCAAAACACTTTAGAAAATTACCAAAAGGGTTATCCAACGCCTGAAAAAATGGGAGAACTTACATTCACCTTAAAACAAGTAAAAGTGCTCTCCCCTTTCGAAGCATTTGTAATTGGCAAATGGGAATTAACCAGACCCGGCGACCATCCTGAAGGACATTATACTTTACTATGGAAAAAATTTAATGGCGAATGGAAAATTGTAGCCGACCATTCTAGCTAGAAGTTTATTTCTTTTTTAAAATTCCAAATTTCTTCTAAATCGATTCGTTTGTCTGTAAACATGAAAACATGACTTTAACCAATAAATTGAATCGTATTTTTATCATTCTTTTTTGCTTTTGTTCAACTTTTGTTAAGGCGCAAGAAGATGAATATATAAATTGGGAATTGGTAAATTCAGAAGATGAAATTGAAGTGTATACCCGAACAACAGCAAGTTCAAGTGTAAAACAAATTCGAATAGTTTGTTTGGTAAAATCTTCTATGGAAACAATTACCAATTTTATGCTAAAAGCCTCACTTTATTCAAGTTGGGTATACAAATGCGATAGTTCTCGCCTAATAAAAAAAGTAAATAATAATGAATTCAGTTACTACATCACACTAGACTTTCCATTTCCATTTGATGATAGAGATCTTTATGTGAAAAGTACAAATTTTATTGACCCAACAACAGGTATTTATTATGCACGCTCTTTAAAAGGTGAACCAGAATCAACGCAAAATGATGAGTATGTTCATATTTCTGAATTTGAATCAAGTTGGAAAATAAGCCCCTTGGGAAATGGAAACCTACAAATAGAGTATAAAGTATTGTCTAATCCTGGTGGAGAGATTCCCACTTGGTTGGTTAATCTTGCCATAACAAAAGGCCCTACAGAAACCATGAAGCAATTAATTAAAATGGTTGAAAAAGAATAAATTCTAAAGTCACTCAAACTCTAAATAGAGAATTGAGAGATTATTTAGTTTGTAAGAATAACGATTTAAGCCATTCCAACTGCGCTCAAACACTTTTTCAAGCGTTTCCAAGTTCTGCTAATATCTTCGTCTAAACCAACACTCATTCTAATCAGGCCTTCACTTAATCCCATGGTAGCTTTTTCTTCGTCAGAAATTTCAGAAGAAGTTGAAGAACCAGGCGAACTGAATAAACTTTTGTAAAACCCTAAGCTCACGGCCAAATATCCTATGTTTTCTTCTTGCATTAATTCCATTAAAGTATTTGCTCTTTCGTGGTTTCCTGCATCAATGGTTAACAAACCAGAGTATCCATATTCAGGTTCATGCAACTTGGTTATTAATTCATGGTCTTTGTGAGATTTTAAACCCGGATAAACTACCCTTACTCCCGCCTGTTCAAGTCTTTCTGCTAAAAACATGGCATTTAAAGCATGTTGTTTCATTCTTAGGTGAAGCGTATGAATATTTTTTAAAATCGAGGCAGATCGCAGTCCATCCATCACCGGGCCTAGAAGCATCGCAGCTCCAGAGTTAACATCAATCATAGATCCCACAAACTCTTTGGTTCCACAAACAACACCACCAACGGTATCACTTGTACCATTAATAAACTTGGTTAAAGAGTGAATTACAACATCGGCTCCATGCTTGGCAGGTCTTAAAACCAAAGGAGAAAAAGTATTGTCAACAACCAACTTTAAATCATTTTCTTTCGAAATTTTACCCAAGGCTTCCAAATCAGAAATTTCTAACAAAGGATTTGAAATTCCTTCGCAATAAATCATTTTGGTATTCTCCTTCAAATTAGATTTAACCGCCTCGAAATCGGTAATATCTACAAATTTTACCTTGATATTAAACTTGGGTAGAAAATTCTTAAAGAAAGCATATGTACCACCATAAATAGTACGGGCAGAAATAATTTCATCGCCACTTTGACATATTTGCATAATAACCGTAGAGATAGAACCCATGCCTGAAGCAGAAACATGAGCAGCCTCTGTGCCTTCAAGTTTGGCTAAGGCATGCCCCAAATAGGCATTCATTGGGTTGGTGTGCCTTGAATATAAGTAACATCCTTCTCTTTCTATTTCAAACAACTCCTCCATAGAGCGAGCCGACATAAAAGTAAAAGTTGAAGAGTCTGTAATTGAGGGATTTACACCTCCATATTCTCCAAAAAATTGTAAATCTTGAATTTCGTTTGCAGCGTTGTGGGACATGTCTTTTATTTTTTTGCCAAATATTCACAACTTTATTGAGAAAAAGAAAAACAATTCTCACTTTTTTCGTGTAGATATTATAAATAAATTGCAACACTGAATGTCAGAACTTTATGAAGTATTTGTTAGGAATATTATTTACTATTTTTTCAGCTAACTTATTGGCCCAATATGGCAGCGTAGACCATTGGGAAACAATTATTTACAGTAACGATAATTGGAAATGGTTCAGAGGAAATCAACAACCTGATACTGGTTGGAAAAACACCAACTTTAACGATACCACTTGGAATTTTAGCCAAGGTGGATTTGGTTTTGAAGATGGAGACGACTCAACCTTAATTCCTTACGATACATCTGTTTACATTAGAAAATTATTTTGTGTTCAAGATACAGCACTAGTTGAAGCTTTAATATTATCTGCAGATTTTGATGATGGTTTCGTGGCCTACCTAAATGGATATGAAGTTGCACGCGAAATATCGGAACTCCTTGGGTTGAGCCGCCATACAATCAACAAGCTACTTCATCCTCAGAAGCCAGACTTTACAAAGGGTTAGATCCTATAAAATACTATTAAACAACAACTTTTTTTATGCCCTAAAACCAGGAAAAAATGTATTAGCAGTGCAAGTTCACCAATATTATTTTGGAGGTTTAGATTTATCTTCAAATTTCTTTTTACACGCCGGAATAAAGGATACTAATGATTATTACAGAGAAAATCCTGAATGGTTTGATGCTCCACTTTATTACCAAGAATCCTCACATTTACCAGTTTTTAACTTTACTTCAGGTTCTTTAAACGATACAATAAAATTACCAGGATATTTAAACCTACATTATGATAGAAATGGGGGTTTGAACAAATATCATGGCATTGGAGATGAATATACCGGACCAATTTCAATCAAGACTAAAGGAAATTCATCCTTGGCTTTTCCAAAAAAATCTTACCGCTTCGAAACCGTTGATGGAGCAGGAAACAACGTGGATAAAGACTTGTTAGAATTTCCGATGGATAACGATTGGATTCTTTATGCTCCTTATTCAGATAAATCATTACTAAGAAATTACCTCACATATAACCTAGGAAGTAAATTCTTGCGTTATTCTCCACGCACAAAATTTGTTGAAGTTATGCACAATGGTTATTATTTGGGCGCTTACATGATGACCGAAAAAATAAAAAGAGATAGAAATAGAGTAGATATTGCTCGACTTCATACCTCTGACACAACAGGCACAGATATTACAGGTGGCTATATTTTAAAAATTGATTGGGACAGCGATCCTAATAATTCATTTGTGGCAGACCACGACACAATTTTTCCTGGTTATACAAACCAAACCTATCAATACTATTATCCAGATCCTGATATCATACATCCAAAACAAAAAGAATACATCAAAGATTTTATTGTTGGTTTTGAAGATGTTATGCTTTCAAAAAACTTCAGAAATCCTATAGATGGCTACCATAATTTTATCAACAAAGAAAGCTTTGCCGATTTTTTTATAGTAAACGAATTAGCCAAAAACGTTGATGGATTTAGGTTTAGTGTTTACCTATACAAAGACCATGTTAACGATGGTGGCAAAATAAATATGGGCCCTATATGGGATTTTAATTTAGGCTACGGAAATGTAGATTATGGCTCTGAAGGCGCTATGTATACTTATGGATGGATGTATGATAGCGGTGGAAACAGATTATTTTGGTATCAAAAATTATTAGAAGACCCAGCATTTGCTCATTACCTAAACTGCCGTTGGGAAGAATTGAGAGCAGGCCCGTTACACACAGATAGTGTTATGGCTCAAATTGACTCGGGTGTTGTTGAATTAGGCTTTGCTGCACACAAAAACCATAACTTTTGGAATAGCTTAGGCAGATACATTTGGCCTAACTTTTTTGTGGGTGAAACTTACGAAGAAGAAATTGATTATTTAAAAAACTGGACAATAGCAAGGCTTAATTGGCTAGATATTAATATGCCAGGCGATTGTGATGACGAAATACAGTCAATAAATGAAAATTTTACATCTGAAAATATTTCGTTAAATATTTACCCAAACCCAACTAACGACTATGTTTTTATTGAAAATACAAGCTTGGCAAATGCAATGCCTAAAGAGGTAAAAATATTCAACAATATTGGTCAAGTTGTTTACCAAAAATCAGTAAATACGCAAAATTTAAATATTCTCCAAGTTGATGTTATGAAGTTTCCTGCAGGAATTTATAATCTTCAATTAATTACCAAAAATGGAGAGGTTTTCAATAGCCAAATCATCAAAAGGTAAAACATTTGAAAAGGCTACTTTTAGTTTTATTTATTGCTCTAATAGGAAGTTACTCTTGCAAAAAAGAACCTAAAGCTTGCATAGAGTTTTCTCCTAGCCAAACTGTAAATATTTTTGAAACGATTACGCTAAAAAGCTGCTCTGATAATTCCGAGAGCTATTCTTGGGAAATTGAACAACCTTTATTGTCTTTAGAATCGACCCATGAAATTTATTCAGGCAATGTTGTAAACCATGTTTGGGAAGCCCCCGGAAATTTTACAGTAAGTTTAACTGCTGTTTCTAAAAATGAAAAAAAACAAGATATTACTTCTGAAACAGTTACTGTAAAAGATATTTGCTACAAGTGCACTAGCTCTTTGGGAAGTGAATACTTAGAATGTGCTTCGACCTACCTCACCAAAGAGGAGTTTGATAAGCAAGTAGACTATTGGCTAACAAATGGTTATACCTGTAATTTGCAATAGGTTTATTTAAGTTGTGGATTTTTAATTTTTTCTACAAATTCATTAATATTCAAAATAGAAAGTTCTTCTTGATTTTGCAGCTTTTTGTAATTGGCAAATCCATTTGAAACTGCTTTATTCAAATAATCTTTGGCTTCTTGAATGTTATTGTTTTGAGCGGCAAAAATTGCCTTGAAATAAAAAACATCTGCATTGGTTGGATGCACTCTCTCCACAATAGCCATAAACTGTGTCGCTTCTTCAAGGTTTCCTTTATTGTAAGAATCTTCCATTTTTAAAAACCCAACTAACGATATAAAACTGTTTACCCGTTCTAAACCTCTTTTGGTAATAACATTAGGTGCATTATCTATCTCCTTGTTCAATTCATCAATGTATTGATTCCATACAGGCACAGGATTTTCACCATCAAGTGCATAACCAAACTTACCTGTCCAACTTCCTTCTGCATAATTTGCTATTGAGCGATGTTTTGAAAGTCCTGCCCAAGATTTTGATTCTCTGAATTTTATTTTCTCCTGCTCAAAAAATGAAATATCAACCAAATCGTGAAATAATGATGAGCCTTTGATAATAGCATTGTATCTAATTTCTAGTGGCATATTATTGTTTGCCGAAATTTCGCTCAAATCAGATTTATAATCTTGAAACCATTGGGTTACCAACTCAATATTTTGATCGGTAACACCTAATCTCATCTCATTCATTTTGAGCCACTTAAAAATGAGTTCCATCTCTTCAAATGGAGCCCAATCGTGGTATCCTTCAACAATTGAAACAAAATGATTTAATGCTAAAAATCCATCTGTTAGGGCATTTAACTCTCGGTAATTAAAATCTAAAGTACTCGCAGTACCATAAAAAAACTTGTTGTTAATAATCTCTTTGTCGTTGTTCGGAACCCCTGCAGCACATCCAAAAATTGAAGGATAGCCAAAATCAAAAGCCAACCAACCTCCTACTCTTGCGCCACCTGAAAAACCTCCAATGTGTACTTTATCTTTTAAGGATTCAAAATTTGTTTCAACCCAGTTTTTTACCAAAGTAAAATGCTCTTGGGTTTGTGGATAAGGATATCCATTTTCTGAAATATTTGAACCAACCAATATAAACCCATACTTATCGGCCAAAGCCTTGTACCTAACAATCGGTAAAAAACCTCTTGCTTGAGCATCGAATAATATAATAATAGAGGTAGGCTCAACTTCTGTTGGAATATAATAAGCTATTTCACCTTCACTCCTGCCTTCAATTTTATATTCATACACAACTTTTCCCTTTTCAATAGTTTTAGCAGTTGCGGTTCTAGATTCAGCCAATGCCGACGAACTTGGTGTTTTTACTTCTTTATTATTTGTATTATTTGAATCTTCAACTTCTGAACATCCAGAAAAAACAAGCGTTAAGGCTATAATTATATATTTAGAAATTAATTTCATCTATGGAGAATTTGAAAAGCGAATTTAAGGTCAATTTTGATGAAGTGCTTGAAAAACTTAAAAACCAACGCATCTTTTTTAATTCGGGAGCCACAAAATCTTACCAATTTAGAAGAAACCAACTCAAAACTTTTCTAAAAAACCTAAAAAGCTTTGAAGATAATTTCGCTAAAGCACTTCATAAAGATTTAGGAAAATCGAAAGCAGAAAGTTTTATTACCGAAACAGGGTTTGTTTATCCTGAAATAAAGCATACACTCAAAAATTTGGGGTCTTGGATGGAAAAAAACAGGGTTGATACTCCACTAGCCCATTTTCCCTCAACCTCTTATACTCAAGCCCAGCCAAAAGGTGTAGTTCTAATTATTTCTCCATGGAATTATCCTGTAAACCTTGCCTTAAGCCCTTTGGTAGCAAGTATTGCTGCAGGAAACTATAGTATGATAAAACCTTCTGAATTTACGCCTCATACCAATTTGGTATTGAAAGATTTTATCGAACAAACTTTTGATGAAAATCTAGTTTCATTTGTAGAAGGTGAAGGGCACATTGTAATTCCAGAAATGATTGAGCAATTTAGATTCGATCATATTTTTTTTACTGGAAGTCCACAAGTTGGTAGGTTAGTTAGTTTGAAAGCCGCAGACCAACTAATACCTGTAACTTTAGAGTTAGGGGGCAAAAGCCCTTGCATTGTAGATGATTCGGCAAAAATTAAAGTAGCTGCAAAAAGAATTATTTCAGGAAAATTTATAAATGTTGGCCAAACTTGCATCGCTCCAGATTACTTAATTGTGCATGAAAAGGTAAAGCCTAAATTAATTGAAGAAATGACAAAAGCCATTGAATTATTTTTTGGCAAGAATCAACAAGAAAGTGAAAACTTTGGTCGCATAATCAACTTAAATAGATTTAAGACTTTGCAAAAGTTATTAGAAGGAAATGAAATAATTTATGGTGGAATAACAAATGAAGAAAACTTGTTTTTTGGCCCGACTCTAATTGAAGGAAAAATGGATTCGCCAATAATGCAAGAAGAAATATTTGGCCCCATTTTACCAATTTTTACCTATAAAATTGAAGGTGATATTTATGAGATTATTGAGAATAATCCTCACCCTCTTTCACTTTATGTATTTTCTGAAAATGATAACTTTAACCAAAAAATAACCCAAGAAATACCGTTTGGCGGAGGGTGTATAAACAACACTTTGGTGCATATTGCTAATCCAAGTCTTCCCTTTGGAGGAATTATGAACTCAGGCTCAGGAAGGTATCATGGTAAAGATGGTTTTCTGAATTTATCTAACATTAAATCGATAACAAATACTAGTTCATTTATAGATATACCCCTTAGATATCCTCCATATAGTAATTTCAAAGAAAAAGTTATTAAATTATTCTTTTAACCAAATAAAATTCAGACTTTTAACCCATAATTAAAAATCAAGTCTCTTTGAAGTTTATCAAGCCGATAATCATTCTGTGTTTAGCTGTAGTTTTATCTTTTTTCACCCTAGGTTTGATAAACCCAAGCGTAACTGTTGAGGATAAAATTGAAGTAAATGCAATGATTTCTGAAGCGTTTGCTTCTGTAATAGAACCAACAACCATCAACAAATGGTTTCCTCAAATTACAAACATTAAACATTTTGAAGGATTGCCTTACACAAAAGGTTCTGTTGAAAAATGTATCCTTCAACTAGAAGACGAGCAAATTGAAATTGAAGCTCAAATTGAAGAAATTAATCCTTACAAAAGTTCTATTGTTTCTTTTCAAAACCACAAGTTCAAAGGTTCTGTTGAAATGTTTTTTAACCAAAACGGCAAAAATACATTGGTTACCTACAAAATTAGTATCGAAGGAAATAACATTTTTTACCGGGCACTTTTCGCCTTGTCAAAACCAATTATCGAATCTGAATCTGTTTTGGCTTTTGCTAGATACAAAGAGGTTGTAGAATCATTACCTTATTTGTAATTTCCCTTATATTTTTATCAAAACAATTATTCTTTATTCATGTTAAAAAGACATGAATCTAAAAGTTATTTTTAGCATCGTTTTCTCAGGATTATTTTTGGTGGCATGCAGTCAACCAAAACAAGAAAAAACAAATTCAAAACTTAATTTAGAATTAAAACCCGGTATGGAAGAAATTACTTTAGGAGCAGGTTGCTTTTGGTGCGTAGAAGCAGTTTTTCAAAGTTTAAACGGTGTAGATACTGTAATTTCAGGATACAGCAATGGTTCTGTAAAAAAACCAAGTTACAAAGAGGTTTGTACAGGCAGAACTGGCCATGCAGAAGTTGCCAGAATAGTTTATAATCCTGAATTAGTTTCATTTAAAGAAATTTTAGAGGTTTTTTGGCAAACTCATGATCCAACAACTTTAAATAGACAAGGAAATGATGTGGGTACTCAATACCGTTCAGGTATTTATTATCATAACAATGAACAAAAGCAAATTGCAGAAGAATACAAGCAAAAGTTAGATGAATCTGGAGCTTTTCCAAACCCAATAGTAACAGAAATATTACCGGTTGACAATTTTTATGTAGCCGAAGATTATCACCAAAACTATTACAAAAGCAATCCAGACCAAGGTTATTGTAGGTTGGTAGTTAAGCCAAAGGTTGACAAATTCAAAAAAGTGTTTGCCGATAAACTTAAAGAATAAGGTTAAGTTTCAATAATAGGCTTATATGTTTCTTTGGTTTTGCCAAAAGTCCATGCCACTGCATCCCATATATTGTTTAAACCTGGTGGTACTCCTAAAAAATATATTCTGCCAGTTGACGGACAAGCAACTCTTGCGAAATACAAATAATCTTTCGCGATAGAATCTATTTCCGCTGTTTTGTAAAGCGTTTGTAAATTACCTTGTAAGTCATAATCTTCATCTAATTTCTGCAATCCCAATAGGTGAGCAAACCTTTCACTACCAATAACTTCCTGCATTATTCTTCTTAATTCGGCATTCTTTTGCCCTATAATTTCTTGGTTGTTGATGGTTTCAGGATTTAGAATCCACCTTTTGGGAATTTCAATTCCCCTCCAAGCAAATAGGTCGAAGCCCTCCCAGCTAATAGCTGCACTAGTTTCTGCGTGAAGTAAATTGTTTTCGTCAAAATGAATTGATTTTGGAAAAGGACAATACAAAAAGGTGTTTTCAAAGGTTTTACTCCAAAAAATATTGGTTTTTGAAAATAACTCTTGTAAGTTTTTGGTTGGCAGATTTAAATACTTTGCATGAAACTTCTTTAACCAATAAATAGCATGATAATTTATATTTAAAGAGGGGTGCGAAGCAATAAATTTAGGATGAGACATTTTGATTCTTTGCTCAACCATTTGTGAGATGGCATAAAATGAACTTAAAAACAAGCCTTTTGCAGCCTTGGCTAACTCAGTAAAAATTTTATCCTCTTCGAGAGATATTTTTATTGGGCTTGCATTAAAATTTACCCAAAATTTATGAGAAGAAATTTCAATTGGCTTTTCATAGATTTTTAATTCTTGAAACTTTAGGTGAAAATCTTCAGGGTTTTGGGCAATTAATATTTTTGGGATTTTTAGGCTTAATTGTTTGTAAAACTGCTTAATAAACATAGTGTTAGCCAACACATAATCATAGTTTAATCCCAAAATCATTTCGTTTATTTCGGAAAAAGCAAAGTTTTCTAAGCTTTTTATTAATTGCTTGATGTGTTTTTCATCCATTAATCTTTTACAATGTTTATTGCCTTTTGATAAGCATTGTATTCTCGTTGTCTAACAACCTTATAAACTCCAGGTTTTAGCTTTATTTCAGAGTGTTCTTTTGTGAAATCTTTGGTGTCAATTTTTAAGTGTTTGAGCAGGCTCTCGGTTTTCACATTCAGGTAATGAGTAATTATTTCATTTTGATTTTCAGTAGGCTCAACCGAAAAGGTTTCTACATCTCCTTCAATAAAATGTCCATGGTTTCTGCTCTCCCCTTTTATCAAAAGCTCCGATTGATTGTTGGTTGGTTGAATGGTTTGTTTAATTTCTGCAGGTAAATCAGAAACTTTTTCTAAAAACACATCGCCTTGCCTAAATTGCTCCATAGTTTTATTTATAGAAACAGATAATTACTAGTAGATGTTTATGAAACAAAAAAAACAAGTTTTTGATGAATTCTCCCTAAACTGCTTTTCCCAAGCAGGGCTTAAATTGATTCTTTTTTTAAAACAAATAGATTTCTCATCCCGCACATTCGGGATGAAAAATGACATCGGCTTCTAATTAGCACAAGAAACCTGTTCTTGGCTATTCATTAAAGGTTTATTCAAAAGCAATTGAAAAACAAAACCACCTAAGAAATAACACAAAACATCAACCCAATCTGATGTAAACTCTGGTTTTAGCATGGGAGCCAAAACTTCAAAATAAAATGAGAATATCAATACAATGCTCCAAACTTGAAATGTTGAGAAAGTGTAATTACTTGTTTTAAAAATGTACTTCCTAAACAATACCAATATTCCTCCTAATACAATTGGAATAGCCAAAAAGTCATCTAAATAACTATTTAAAAATGTGCTATTTAGCCCAACTGTGTTCGAAAAATGAAACACTATCCAGGCAACAACAGCCAAATGCCAATAAACCGAAATTGGAAAAAATCTTAAAAAACAACCCATGTAATAAAGTAAATTACAATTGATACTATCCAATAAAAAACCAATTGGTGAAACTGTACTATTCTTTTAAAAAATATTGTGAAAGGGCCATCTTCTGGGTTTATCCTAATAATGGGCTTTTCGGGCAATTTCAGCTTTCTTGCAGAGTTTTCCTTTTTATAAACTTCATCTAAAACCCCACCACAAAAAGCACAATTGTGTATTGAACCGTCTGTCCACATACTACAATGCTCACATTTTTTTTGGTGGTAAGCCATTTACCTTAAATTTACCTGCAAAGAAAAAGGTTATAAGTTTAATTATGGCAAATAAAAAACCAAATATTTTTAGCGATCCAGGTTTAGGCGAAAAGTACTTAGAAACCAACAAACGCATTATTAATAAAAACGGGAGTTTTAACGTAAAGCGTAAAGGCGATGGGTTGTTTTGGAGAGATACATACCAAAACCTCATCAACATGAGTTGGTTTAAATTCATTGGTTTAATTGTAATGCTGTATTTCTCAATTTATCTAATTTTTGGAAGCCTTATTTATTTTATCGGAACAGACAACCTATAAGGTGTACCCTCTTCTGAAACCGAAATAGAAAAATTTTTTGATGCCTTTTATTTTAGTGTACAAACTTTTACCACTGTCGGTTATGGTGCTATTGCCCCTAAAGGGGTTTTGGTAAATTTTATTTCGGCTATCAATGCTTTGGTTGGTCTTTTGGGCTTCGCATTGGCTACAGGTTTACTTTACGGAAGGTTTTCTAAACCAAAAGCAAAAATTCTGTTTAGTAAAAATGCCATTATTTGTCCATTTAAAAATGGGAATAAAGCATTGATGTTCAGAATTGTAAATACGCGTTCTAATATCTTAATGGAGTTAGAAGCTACGGTAATGTTTATGCGTTTTGTTGATGATGAAAACGGACAAATGCGAAGAAAATATTTCCCTTTAAAACTGGAAACAAGCAAAATAAACTTCTTTCCCATGAACTGGACAATCGTTCATGAAATAAACCAAGAAAGCCCATTGTTTAAAACAAATTTAGAAGAGTTGAAAAAGCACTTAGGAGAAGTTTTAATTCTAATTAAAGGCTTTGATGATACATTTTCGCAAGTGGTACATTCAAGATTTTCATATTGTGCTGCCGAAATTATTGAAGGTAAAACCTTTGACAGGATTTATGAAATAGATGAAAATGGTGATATTTTGGTAGACATTGATAAGATTCACAGCTATTCTTAACAAAAAGCCTCTACTCTACTATATTTGCCGCCTCAATAAATAAAAGTGCAGTATTCATTTGTAATTCCAACATTTAACAGACCCGATGAAGTTACCGAGCTTCTTGAAAGCGCCTGTATTTTGGATATTCCCAAAGAAAATTTTGGAGGCTTCGAAATAATATTTGCAGATGGAAGCCCCACCGATATTTTAAAACCCATTATTGAAAAATATACCCAAAAGCTAAATATTCAGCATTTACATAAACCAAAATTGGCCATTAGTCCTTCAAGAAATTTAGGAGCTGAAAATGCCAAAGGAGAATATTTAATCTTTTTAGATAGCGATGTGATTTTGCCCGAAGGCTATCTTTTAGCTATTCATAATGAAGTTTCAAAATCGCAACCTGCATGCTTTGGTGGACCAGATGCTGCCCACAAAGACTTTACTCCACTACAAAAAGCAATAAGTTTTAGCATGACAAGCTATTTTACCACCGGTGGCATTAGAGGAGGCAAAAAACAAATACACAAATACAATCCACGTGGGTTCAATATGGGGATAAAAAAAACTGTTTTCGAAGAAGTAGATGGCTACAGCGATTTTGTTTGTGGAGAGGACATTGAGTTGAGTATTAGAATTATTAACAAAGGATACGAAACCAAGTTAATTCCAGATGCCTTTGTTTACCACAAAAGAAGAAACACTTTAAAAAGCTTTTTTAGACAGGTTTACAGATTTGGTGCTGCTCGTGTAAACATATTTTCTCGTCATCCAAAAGAGCTAAAAATAACGCATTTATTTCCATCGGCTTTTTTTCTTTTTTTGGTTTTGGGGCTTTTAAGCAGTTTGGTAAATGAGACTATTTTCGAGTTATTTCTGATGTTTATTTCAATTTACTTTTTTGCAATTTTCATCAATTCAACATTACAAAATCGAAGTTTACAAGTTGGATTTTTGAGCATCATTACATCCGTTTTTCAATTATGTGGTTACGGATTAGGCTTTATCAATAACTGGTTCACATTATTTATTCTTGGCAAAAAAGAGGGTCTTTCTCTAGGAGCAAGCAAATAATTGAAATATTATTTCAAAAAATTAATCACAATATAACATGTTGTTGTGATTTTAATCACAAGCCAAAAGAATTACTAAAATTAATTTTGATGGTCAAAACTTTTTTTGGGAGCTTTCGTAAAAGAAAAACCAAAAAAATGAAGATTTTGATGATTGGTTTAGGTGAGGAGCGACACTAAGATTTTCTTCCTGTTCGCTCCTCCTTTTTTTCTCATGTCTTTTTAGCAATTCTTGTGCAGTAGGTTTAGATTTTCTGCCTGTTGCCATTAACAAAACCAATCCTGCTTCAAATAAGAAAGGCAGGGTTAAAAAAACTAACATAGCAAAATCTGAAATCATGCAAGAAAAGCAAAACATAACTACATGACTTGCAATAACTTAAAACAAATTGTATTTTAGTTTAGTGCTGCAATCAATCAAAATATACTTAATAAAGAATTTTATAATTTTCGCACTAATTGCTGTTTAGTCTGCTCTATTAATTGCAAACTCTTTTAACCTTATTAATTGGCAGCCAAAATTACCATATTGCATTACACAGGTTTTAAATGTTTTGGTTGCGGATTAAATCGGGCAGTAATTGAACTTTTAAAAGTAAATTTTTTCCGCTGCTTTTTACTAAAATCCATTATTATACATCTACCTGATAATAGGGTAGATATAATTAATTTTAGACTATAAAAAATTTACCTCAAAACAATCTATTTATAATGGAAAAACTAAAAAATCTACTAATTAGTGATTAATATTTCAACCTGGAGTCCTTTTTTATAGGCGGCTGAAATTTAGTAAATAAAGAGTTTTGCGTTTTTGTTGGCATAACATTGTTAATACTTGCTATCACTGTAATAACGAGCTTTATTCCTGGTTTAAGTTTAGTAAATAATATTTTTTAATACCATTGGATGATCCAATTTGCTTTAGAGTGATAATTGTTACAATTTTTAAATTATACCGCTATTAATTTCGTGCAGCGTATTTTTAAGGAAATTATATTGGTATGGAGGAAAAAAAGACGATCAAAAATGTTTCTAGGCGTGGTTTTATTACAAAATCTACCCTTGCTGCATTTGGAAGCTTGCTAGGGGCTAAAATGGTTTTTGGTGAAAATTTCCCTAAAGATATTGAGCCTGTGGGTTTACAAGAAGCTTCAAAAAATACAATTGAAAGAAAACACAAAGATTTAATTGTTTTAAACGATAAACCAATTAACGCAGAAACACCAGCTCACCTACTCGACCCTGAAGTTACTCCTGCTGATGTTTTCTTTGTTAGAAATAACGGAGTAGTTCCTCAAAATATTGATGTAAATAGTTGGAAACTAACCATAGACGGCGAATCTGTTAAAGCTCCTAGAACTTACACTATTGCAGAGTTAAAATCTAAATTTAAAACTTATACCTACCAATTAACTGTGGAATGTGGCGGAAATGGTAGAAAAGAATTTAATCCTCCTGCCAAAGGAAACCAATGGAATGTTGGTGCAATTGCATGTGCTCAATGGACAGGCGTAAGACTTAAAGATGTTTTAGAAGATGTTGGATTAAAGTCTGACGCTGTTTACATTGGTTATTACGGTGCAGACACACACTTAAGTGGCGATCCAACCAAAGTTGTTATTTCGAGAGGAGTACCCATGAGAAAAGCCATGGACAATGAAAACTTAATTGCTTGGGCCATGAACGGAGAAGATATTCCTGTTTTAAATGGTCACCCGTTAAGATTGGTAATTGGAGGTTGGCCTGCTTCTACTTCTGGAAAATGGCTTACCAAAATTTCGGTTCGAAACAAAGAACATGATGGTCCTAAAATGGGTGGCACTTCTTATAGAGTTCCAAAATATCCGGTTGAACCCGGTCAAAAAGTGCCAGATGAAGACATGAAAATTATTGAGGCCATGCCTGTTAAATCAATAATTACCTACCCAAAAACTGGTGCTATGGTAAAAGGCGAAAAACCTTTTGAAGTTAGAGGCCACGCGTGGGCGGGAGATTTAAGTATTCAAAAAGTTGAAGTTTCAATTGATTTTGGAGCTACTTGGAAAACCTGCAACCTTAAACCTGCAGTAAATAAAAACGCATGGCAACGTTTTAATGCTCAATTAACTTTACCTCAAGCAGGATATTACGAAGTTTGGGCAAAAGCTACCGATAGCACAGGAAAATCTCAGCCTATGGTAATTCCAGGTTGGAATCCAAAAGGATACTTAAACAATGCTTGCCACCGAATTGCTGTAAAACGAGTATAAGTTGAACAATCAAGAAGAAAAATACCAAAACTTACTCGACAATCTTTCAAAAAAGATAAAAGTAGCTTACAGGCTTTTTGTGTTTGTAGTTTTATTGGGAATTGTTTTAATCTTTTTCCCCAATTCAGTTGTTGAATTATTGAAACCAAAGCCAACCATTGTTCAGGTTGAATCAAAAACACCTATTAAGCAAACACAAGTTTTGGCTGAGGATGAAGTAAAAAATGGAATTCATGTTGCTTCGGGGTTAAAATTTGACGAAGGTTACGAATTGGTAATGGGTACTTGTGGTGCTTGCCACTCGTTAAAATTAGTTACCCAAAACAGAGCCGATAGAAAAGGATGGCTCGAAATGATAAGATGGATGCAAGAAACCCAAAAGCTTTGGGATTTAGGCGAAAATGAAGATATTATTTTAACATACTTGGCCAAAAACTATGCGCCAGAGAACAAAGGAAGAAGAGAAAATTTAACAAATATAGATTGGTATGAACTTGAAAATTAAGGCTCTAACTACACTTACCCTTTTGGGAATATTGGTAAGTTTTATAGGATTCTCACAAAACACAAAAGTGTTAATTGAGCCTAAAGATGCATTTGAGCTTTTAACTAGCGATGGAACTAAATTTATTGATATTCAAAAACCTGAAGCTTATGCTGAAAGTCATATAGAAGGAGCCATAAATATTTGGAGAAGTGATTTTACCGACAACTCAGTTCCATACAACGGTGTAATGGCCACCAAGTCTCAAATTGAAGAGTTATTTAGGGATTTAGGTATTTCTAATGAAGACAAATTAGTTATTTATGACAAAAACGGACTTTGTGAAGCCGCAAGGTTGTGGTGGATTTTAAACTCTTACAACTTCTCGAATATTAACCTAATTAACGGAGGTTTACATGCTTGGGAAATGGAAAAACTTCCAGTTACAACTGAAGTAAAATCTATTGCCAAAACCAGTTTTAAATTTCCAGAAGGATTAAACACAAGCATCATGGCTTCTAAAGATGAAGTTTTAGCAGCAATTAATGATGAAGGCACCATAATTTTAGATACAAGGTCAACAGCCGAATTTGAAGGCGAAACCCAAAAAGATGGCGCCTTTAAAGCAGGTCGAATTCCAACAAGTATTTTAAATGATTGGGCCAATTGTATTCAATATAACGATAATAAAAAAGTTAAAAGCTTTGAAGAACTGAAAAATCAATTTGCAAACCTTGGAATTACTCCCGATAAAAAAGTAATAACCTATTGTCATTCAGGAGTTCGTTCGGCTCACACCACATTTATTTTAACCCAAATTTTAGGTTTCGAAAACGTAAAAAATTATGATGGCTCATGGGTAGAATGGAGTTATTTTAACGAATTGCCAACCGAAACAGGAATTTTAGCTACACAAAATGCAGGCTCTCAACTAGCTGAAGCCACAGAAAGTATTGCCCAAAACACCAACTTGTTGAACGAAGTAAAAAACAGTTGGTTTGGTTTTGCCGATTACGTTTGGAGAGAAATTACATTTCAAGTGCAACCTTGGTACGTAAATTACTTTTGGTGGTTGATTGTTCTTTCGCTTGTAGTTTGGGGCTTAGAAGTTATGTTTCCTTGGCGAAAAGACCAACCAATTGTAAGAAAAGACTTTTGGCTTGATGTATTTTACATGTTCTTTAATTTCTACATTTTTAAGATTGTAATTTTTGCTGCATTCAGCACCGGAACTGAAGAAATATTTAAATCTTTAGTAGGAAGAGACTTAAAAAGTTTTGCCTTAATAGATATGGGAACCATGCCACAATGGGCTCAGCTGTTGGTTTTCTTTATTGCAACAGATTTTATTCAATGGTTTACCCACGTAATGTTACACCGTTTCGGTTTCTTTTGGAAATTCCACAAAGTACACCACTCGGTTGAGCAAATGGGATTTGCTGCTCATTTAAGATACCATTGGATGGAGAATGTGTTTTATACTCCAATGAAATATGCAGCTGTTATGCTAATTGGTGGCTTTACACCCGACCAAGCTTACATTGTTTTTTACATTGCTATTGCTATAGGTCATTTGAACCATGCCAATATCCATTTAACTTACGGACCTTTAAAATATATTTTTAACAACCCTGTAATGCATTTGTGGCACCATGTTTACAATTTGCCCGAAGGCAGAACTCACGGAATAAACTTCGGTATTTCATTGAGTATTTGGGATTACATTTTTAAAACTGCTTCAATTCCAAAAGATGATGCCAACATTAAATTAGGGTTTCCGGGTTTGGATAAATTTCCAAAATCATTTGGTTCTCAGCTATTTTATGGCTTTAAAAAAGGCGACGATTAATTAGGTTAAACAGGTTTATATGGGAAGTGATATGTTGATATTACTTCCCATATTTTTTTGAGAGTTTACATCAATATCGCCGCCAAGCATAGAGATTCTCGAAAAAATGTTTTTCCAACCAATGCCTTTTGCTTGCTCTATTTGAGTTGTATCAAACCCCACTCCATCGTCAGATATAGAAAGAAACAACCTATTGTTTTGAACTTTTAATCCAATATCAATTGATTTTGCGTTGCTATGCTTTAAGGCATTGTTTAAAATCTCTTGAATAATTCTGTACAAAGTAATTTCTAAATTAGCGGGCATTTCACCAAAAGGCTCTCTCAAATTTAAATTTACTTGAACTCTTCCAACGTCATTAATTTTTTCTACAAGTTCTTCAATTGCCAATTTAAAACCCAACTTCATTAAAGTAGCAGGCATTAAATTATGAGAAACTGCTCTAACCTCAACAACTGCTTGGTCAATTAAATTTGATGCGTTATCAATAAAGTTGATCATTTGCGCGCCTTTGCTATTTTCAATAGCAGAAACATGCATTTTGGCGGTAGAAAGTATTTGACCTAAACCATCATGTAATTCTCTAGCAATCCTTACCCTTTCTTTTTCTTCGGCCGCTAAAACAGATTTATAACGTTCTTTTTCAATTTTTGACGACTCTTCTCTTTGGTTAACCCTTGTCCGATAAACAACTATAAAAACCAATAGCAGAAGCAAGCATAGTACTAAGAAGCTCACCACTAAAATGGTTTGATTCTTCCGTTTTTGAAATACAACTTCTTCTTTATTAAATTGATTTTGTTTGACTAAAGCCAAGTTCTCTTTCTCCTTTTTTTCGGTTTCGTATAAGGTTTTATAATTTGCTACCTGATCGGCAACTTCCAAATTATATAGGGTATCCTTTATGGATATTATTTCTTTTAATCCATTGATGAGTATGTCTGGATTATTGGCATCTTCTAGTACCCAGTTTTTTATATTTATTGCGTATTGTATGCCATCTATTAATTTACCTTTTCTGTAAATTTCTAAGGCTGTATCTGCATCAGCCAAAGCACTATCTATTTTCTTTTGGTACTTGTAAATTTCGGTTCTTTTTAGCAATGCAAAGGCCCTATTTGTTTTATCAGATGTTTTTGATGCAAAGTATAATGACTTGTCAACAGCTTCCTTTTTTTGTGTAAACCTTTTGGTTACATCATAAGCTACACTTAAAATAGCATAGCTATATGAAAGTTGTGCATAATCATTAGGTTTTACATAAGAAATAAAGTATTCCATATATTTTACTGCACTATCGGTTTTACCCATTTCAGAATAAACAGCAGAAATATTTTTTGATGACTTCATGACCACCTCGACATTATTTACTTTGGTGGCTAGCTTTAAAGCTTCAAGTTGGAACTCCATGCATTTCTCCTTGTTTTTCAAATAATAATAAGCAGCTCCAATACTCATTAAAAACAAAGACATTTGGCTAGAGTCGTTTAGTTCTTCTGCAATATTTAAAGATTTTGTATGTACTTGAAGAACCTCTGCATATTTACCTAAAGCGAAATAAGGAAAGCCCATTCCCTGATAGCTTTTTATGATTGCTGTCGAGTCTTTTATATCAATAGAAAGCTTTAATGCCTTTTGGTATAAAGCTATGGCTTTGCTATTGTCAGAATTTTGGGCAACTGCCATACCTAAAATCCAATAGCCTTGTATTTTCTGGTTGATAGAATCTAAAGTCTCAATATCGTTTTCGGTAAAGTTTTGAATTACCCAATTGTAATTATTTAGGGTAGAATCGTGCAAAGGCTGCATAGCCTTTGAAAACTGACCAAAAGCCTGATTTAAGATTACAATGTTTAAGAATAGAAACAGGAAAAATTTCAACTATGAGTTTTTACCAAAATTAAATTGTTGTGTAAACAAAAAAATAGGGTAATAAACCTAATTTACAAGGCTTTATTGAGGGTTAAGGTAAAAGTGGTACCTACATTTTCTTTTGACTCGAATTGAATATCTCCCCCATTTAGATTTACAAACTCTTTTACCAATAAAAGTCCGATACCAGAGCCTCGCTCTCCCCTTGTGCCACTTACCGATTTTAAAGGCTCCTTGAAAATTTGTTTTTGAATATTCTTTGGAATTCCTCCTGCTTCATCTTTAATTTTTATTTCAACAATAGAGCCACCATCTTCAATAGCTAAACTGACGGTTTGTTTTTGGTTTGAAAATTTAATGGCATTTGTAAGCAAGTTTCTCAAAGCAGATTTAATC
>JABAYK010000008.1 GCA_018609045.1 Flavobacteriales bacterium | reverse complement strand
GTGGAGTCGGCGGGATTCGAACCCGCGTCCAAACAAGGAATAAAAGAGCCTTCTACATGTTTAGCCAATACTTTAAATTCAATATTAAGCCGGCGTGTGGCTACCTACTTAATATCTAAGCCTTTGTTTTCTTATTAAGCTTGCAAGGCTCAAGCTTAACCAGCCCAAATTATCGAAGCCTCAATTCTCTAAGGTTTTAGGCGAACCTTAAAGTGAGACTGCCTTGTTTACACCTAGTGTAAATTAAGCCAATCCTACTATACTTCAGATTAGGCTGCAAGAGCGTAATTATAGTCGTTGCCAACTAAAGTGTAAAAGATGGTATTTACGAGCAACCTTTCAATACTCGACATGCTTACTAAATCATCCGGCTTGCTGTCAAAACCGGTCGACCCCATAAAAAAAGAACTTCTTGCAAAAGTATGAATATAAAAACAGATTGCACCCCCCAATTGAATGAATACCTTTGCCTCCCAATAAAAAGAATGCAATATGCCTAAAGTAGGAATTATTAGAGAAGAGAAAAACCCACCAGATGAAAGAGTTCCTTTTTCGCCAGAACAATGTGTTGAAATTTTACAAAAATTCCCCGATGTTAATCTTCAGGTTAGAAGCAGTAACGTAAGACGTTTTCAAAATATTCAATACCAAAATTTAGATATTGAGGTTACAGAAGATGTTTCACATTCAGATGTATTATTCGGTGTAAAAGAAGTTCCTATTGATAGTTTAATTCCCAATAAAACTTATTTTTTCTTTTCGCATACCATTAAAAAACAACCTTATAATAGAAAGTTATTGAATGCCGTATTAGATAAAAATATTCGTTTGATAGATTACGAATGTTTGGTTGGCTTAGATGGAAAACGAATTGTTGGCTTTGGAAGATACGCAGGCATTGTTGGCACCTACAACGCTCTTTTAGCCTATGGGTTAAAGCATAAAAAGTACACTTTAAAACCGGCTTATAAATGCAACGATTACCAAGAGGTAAAACAGGAGCTTCAAAAAGTAAATCTTGAAAATATAAAAATTGTAATTACTGGTAGAGGCAGAGTTGCTACCGGAGCTATGGAAATATTAGACCTTATTGGTATTGAGCAGGTTTCTGTTCACGATTATCTAACCAAGAATTTTAAACAACCAGTTTATGTTCAATTGGCTGTAACCGATTATAATAGGAGAAAAGATGGAGAGAGACTTGGTGTAAAAGATTTCTTTAAAAATTATGCAGAATACGAATCTGACTTCATGAGGTTTGCAGCGGTTTCTGACATGTATGTAGCTTGCCATTTTTGGAAAGAAGGTTCGCCAATTATTTTTACTAGAGATGATGCAAAACTTCCTTCATTTAAAATTGAATTGGTAGCTGATATTAGTTGCGATATTGATGGTCCTGTAGCATCAACCTTGAGGCCATCAACAATAAAAAATCCATTGTATGGTTATGATGCTGAAAGTGAGACAGAAGTAGAGTTTGATGCACCTAATTCAATAACTGTGATGGCAGTTGACAATTTACCTTGCGAATTACCAAAAGATGCTTCTACTGATTTTGGAAGAGAATTAATAAATAAGGTTTTACCAGAATTATTTAATGGCGACGCCAATAAAATTATTGCCAATGCAACGATAACTGAAAATGGAAAATTAACTTCAAAGTATGCCTATTTGCAAGATTATGCAGATGGTAAAGAGTAATTAATTTTCTAAGTTTTTCATTTTTCTGATTGTTTCTGTTGGATTTTCTGCTTTAAAAATAGCATTTCCTGCTACCAAAACATCTGCTCCTGCAGCAACAAGTTTAGGGGCATTTTCTAGATTTACACCACCATCAACCTCAATTAAAGCTTGGCTATTCTTTTGGCTGATTAAATTGTTTAATCTTTCAATTTTAGCGTAAGAATTTTCAATAAACTTTTGTCCGCCAAAACCCGGGTTTACACTCATAATTAAAACCAAATCAACATCAGCAATAATGTCTTCTAACACCGAAATTGGAGTATGAGGGTTTAGTGAAACTCCAGCTTTTAAACCTTCTTTTTTTATGGCTTGTACACTTCTGTGCAAATGTCTGCAGGCTTCATAATGAACTGTAAGATAATCTGTTCCTGCATTTTTAAAATCTAAAATATATCTATCGGGGTCTTCAATCATCAAATGGGTATCCATTGTTTTGGTTGCCTTTTTTGCCATTTGGCCAATAATCATCGGACCAAAAGAAATATTCGGAACAAACATTCCATCCATTACATCTAAATGAAACCAATCAGCTTGGCTGTTATTAATCATTTCGATATCACTTTCTAAATGCAAAAAATTTGCAGAAAGCATGGAAGGAGCTATAAGATGTTTCATTTTTAAATTTTCGTCAAAAATAAACCCCTAAAGCGAGAGTAGGAGGGTTATCCTAAAAAACTTCTTAATACATTACTTCTGGAAGTTTGTTTTAATCTTCTGAGTCCTTTTTCTTTTAGTTGTCTTACTCTTTCTCTAGTTAAATCGAATTGTTCTCCAATTTCTTCCAAAGTCATGGCATGTTTTCCTGATAAACCGAAATAGCAGTTTAAAATATCTTTTTCTCTAGGGGAGAGGATGGAAAGGCTTCGTTGAATTTCAGATCTTAGAGATTCTCTAATAAGGCCTTCAGAAGGATCTAGGCTTTCTTCACTTCCCATAACATCGCACAAACTTCTATCTTCATCTTCCATTCCGGGCAGAGGAGCATCTAGAGATAAATGACGAATGCTATTCTTCATGTTTTTTTCAACCTCAGATTGAGAAATATCAAGGTCTGATGAAATTTCATCAGCAGAAGGCTCTCTTTCGAAAATTTGTTCTAATTCAGCAAATTTTCTGTTTATTTTATTGATATTTCCAATTTTATTTAAAGGTAGTCTTACAATTCTTGCTTGATCGGCAAGGGCTTGAAGTATGGATTGGCGAATCCACCAAACGGCGTATGAAATGAATTTAAATCCTCTAGTTTCGTCGAATCTTCGGGCGGCTTTAATCAATCCTAAATTACCTTCGTTTATTAAATCAGGTAAACTTAATCCTTGATTTTGGTATTGTTTTGAAACCGAAACTACAAAACGCAAGTTGGCTTTCACCATTTTATTGAGGGCAACTTCATCGCCTTCTTTGATTCGTCGGGCTAAATCAACTTCTTCTTCTGCAGTAATTAATCCTTCTTTTCCTATTTCTTGTAAATACTTGTCAAGAGAGGCTGTTTCACGATTGGTAATTTGCTTGGTGATTTTTAATTGTCTCATGCTGATTTAGTTTTAGAGGAGTTTACAAATACTATTCCCTAAAACATAGACGCTTAAAATCTAAAAATGGTGGTATTAATATGCTAAAAAGCCCAAACAAACTAATGAATAGTCTATTTGGGCTTTTAAACGGTAATAAATTTAAACTAAATTATCCTTGAGGCTGTTCCTCAGATTCAGTTTTTTCTGGTTTTGGCAATAAAACCTTTCTAGATAATTTTAATTTTCCAGTTTTAGGATCAACACCAATAAGCTTTACCTGAATTTTATCGCCTTCTTTCATTATATCAGAAACGTTTTCAATTCGTTTCCAATCAATTTCAGAAATATGAAGTAAACCATCTTTTCCAGGTAAAATTTCAATGAAAGCACCATAAGAAGCGACATTTTTTACTTTACCTTCATAAATTTCACCTACTTCTGGAATAGCAACGATGCCTTTTATTCTATTTAATGCTTGATCGATAGCGTCTTTATTGGCTGCAGAAACAGAAACTTCTCCTTTGCCATTTACTTCTTCAATAGTAATAGTAGCTCCGCTTTCTTTTTGAATTTCTTGAATAACTTTTCCACCTGGTCCAATTACAGCACCAATCATATCACCTGGAATAGTAATTTTTATAATTCTTGGCGCATGAGGTTTGTAGTCTTCTCTTGGTTGAGAAATTGTTTTATTCATTTCACCCAAAATGTGAAGTCTTCCATCCCTAGCTTGATTAAGAGCTTTTTCTAAAATTTCAAAAGTTAAACCACCAACTTTAATATCCATTTGACAAGCTGTAATTCCATCTTGAGTTCCAGTTACTTTAAAGTCCATATCACCTAAGTGATCTTCATCTCCTAAAATATCAGATAATACTGCAAATGAATTTTCATCTCTTAAGATTAATCCCATTGCAATTCCTGAAACAGGTTTTTTAATACCTACACCTGCATCCATTAAAGCCATAGAGCCTGCACAAACAGTAGCCATTGAAGAAGAACCATTTGATTCTAAAATATCAGATACAACTCTAATAGTATAAGGATTTGCCTCACCAGTTGGTATCATTGGTTTTAAAGCTCTTAAAGCTAAGTTACCATGTCCAACTTCTCTTCGGCTAGTTCCTCTCATTGGTCTTTCTTCACCTGTAGAGAAAGGAGGGAAGTTGTAATGTAGCATAAACTTTTCTGAAGTTGAGTGAACAGCTCCATCAATATTTTGCTCATCTAATTTTGTTCCTAAGGTAACGGAGGTTAAAGATTGAGTTTCACCTCTTGTAAAAACTGCAGAACCATGCGCCATTGGCAAGTAATTTACCTCAGACCAAATAGCCCTAATTTCATTTGTTTTTCTTCCGTCAAGCCTTACACCATCTTCAATAATTGTGTTTCTTACTGCTTCTTTTTCAATATCATGAAAATATCTGCTAATTAAACCGCTTTTTTCTTCTGCTTCTTCTTCGCTTAAAGTAGCTACAAATTCATCGTAAACTGCGTTAAACAATTCTTTTCTTTCATGTTTAGCAGTTCCACTTTTAGCTACATCTTTCAGTTTATTGTAGCAAGCAGCTTGCATTTTATTTTTTAATTCTTCGTCTTCTTCTTTTTCAGCAACTTCTCTTTTTACCTGTGCTTTTTCAATTTGAGCAGCAAGTTTGCTTTGCTCATCACATTGGATTTTAATTGCTTCGTGGGCTTTGGCTATGGCTTCAAGCATTTCTTTTTCAGAAACTTCTTTCATTTCGCCTTCAACCATTAAAATACTATCTGCAGTTCCTGCAATAATCATATCCATGTCACATGCATCAATCTGATCTTTTTCAGGATTAATGATGAATTCACCATTTAATCTACCAACTCTAACTTCAGAAATTGGACCTGCAAATGGAATATCAGAAACTGATAATGCTGCAGATGCCGCAAATCCTGCTAAAGCATCAGGCATATTTATACCATCGTAACTAATTAAGCTAATTAGCATTTGGGTTCCGCAATGGTAATTTTTTGGGAATAAAGGTCTAATAGCTCTATCTACCAACCTTGAAGTAAGTATTTCTCCGTCGCTTGGCCTTGTTTCTCTTTTGATAAAACCACCTGGAAATTTTCCGGCAGCAGGAAATTTTTCTCTATAATCTACAGTAAGGGGTAAAAAATCTATCCCCTCAGAAGCTTGTTTACTTGATACTACTGTGGCTAAAAGCATTGTGCCACCTAATTTAATTACTACAGAACCATCAGCTTGTTTGGCTAATTTTCCTGTTTCAATGGATAATTCTTTTCCGTAAAAATCGAAAGTGTGTGTAATTCCTAATTGACTCATTTGTTTGTTGTTTGTGTGTATATGTTGTTTGTGTGTACGGGTGGGTAAAAACAAAAAAGGGGATGACTTTTGCCTCCCCCTTTCCATTTTTTGTATTTATTATTTTCTAATATTAAGTTCTTTGATGATTTCCCTGTATCGGTTAATCTGCTTGTGTTTTAAATAATCTAGCAATCTACGTCTTTTACCAACTAGGTTGATGAGAGCGCGTCTTGTATGATGGTCTTTTTTATTAGATCTTAAATGCTCAGTTAAATGAGCAACTCTAGTAGTAAATAAAGCTATTTGTACTTCGGCTTTTCCAGTGTTGGTTTCTGATCCACCGTGTTGCTTAGCAATTGTTTTAAATTCTTCTGATGTAATATGCATTTCGCTAATTTTTTCTCTCTATAATAAGGCCTGCAAAAGTAGAAAAACTATTTATTTATGCAAACTTTAATTCTTAAATAATTTTATGGAAAAAGCTAAGGTTGCTTTTAGGTCTTTTCGGTTCACAATAAAATCTAAAAAACCGTGCTCAACTAAAAACTCAGAAGTTTGGAATCCATCTGGTAAATCTTTTCCAATGGTTTCTTTAATTACTCTTGGGCCTGCAAAGCCTATTAATGCATTTGGCTCGGCAATATTTAAATCGCCTAACATAGCAAAAGAAGCGGTAACTCCTCCTGTGGTTGGATCTGTCATTAAAGAAATGTAAGGCAATTTGTGATCGCTTAATTGTTTTAGTTTGGCAGATGTTTTTGCCATTTGCATCAAAGAGATTCCAGCTTCCATCATTCTGGCTCCACCAGATTTTGAAATAATAAGTAAAGCGCACTTTTTCTCGATTGCTTTATCCACAGCTCTTGCAATTTTTTCTCCTACTACAGCACCCATCGAACCTCCTATAAAACTAAAGTCCATGCAAGCAATAACCAAGTCTTCCCCTTCAATTTTACCAAAAGCGGTTCTCATGGCATCTTTGAGGTTACTTTTCTTTTGAGATTCTTTTAACCTGTCTGCATATTTTTTTGTGTCTTCAAATTTTAAAGGGTCACTTGCAGATAAACCAGAAGCAAATTCAGTAAATTTTGCCTCATCAAACAAAATCTCGAAATACTCTTGAGAGCCTATTCTTACGTGGTAATTGTCTTCAGGGCTTACATAAAGGTTATCTTTAAGATCAGAAGAATCAATTATTTTACCAGTAGGAGTTTTGTACCAAAGCCCTTCGGGAGTTTCTTTTTTGTCTTTTGTATCGGTTAAAATACCTTTTGCTTTTCTCTTAAACCAACTCATGCGGTAGATTTTTTAATTAAGCAATAGTAATCGAATTGTCTAAATACACATCTTGAACTGCTTGTAATAGCTCAATTCCTTCATTCATTGGACGTTGAAAAGCTTTTCTACCAAGAATTAATCCTTGACCTCCAGCTCTTTTATTGATAACTGCTGTTTCGACCGCTTCAGCCATATCAGAAGCTCCAGATGAAGCACCTCCTGAATTGATAAGTCCGATTCTGCCCATGTAGCAGTTTGCAACTTGGTATCTTGTTAAATCAATTGGATGGTCGGTAGTAAGTTCAGAATAAACTTTTGGATGAGTTTTTCCAAAATTAACAGCTGTATAGCCTCCGTTGTTTGTTGGAAGTTTTTGTTTAATAATATCAGCTTGAATGGTAACGCCTAAATGATTAGCTTGACCTGTTAAATCTGCAGCAGTATGGTAATCAACACCATCTTTTACAAATGCATTATTTCTAGTGTAACACCATAATATAGTTGCTAAACCTAATTCATGAGCTCTTTCAAAAGCTTCTGCAACAGCAATTATTTGTTCATTAGAACCTTCAGAACCAAAATAAATTGTAGCTCCTATTGCTGCAGCTCCCATTTCCCAAGCTTCATCAACGCTTCCAAATGGAATTTGATTATAAGAAGCAGGGTGGCTTAAAAATTCATTGTGATTAATTTTTACAACGAAAGGAATTTTATGAGCATACTTTCTAGAAACGTTGGCTAAAACACCAAAAGTTGACGCAACAGCATTACACTCAGATTCTATAGCTAATTTTACAATATTTTCTGGGTCAAAATAAATAGGATTTGGTGCGAATGATGCCCCTGCTGCATGCTCAATTCCTTGGTCAACAGGTAATATAGAAAGGTAACCTGTATTGCCTAATCTGCCGCTTCCGTATAATCTTTGAAGGTTATTTAAAACCTTTTGGTTTCTATTTGTATTTATAAATAATCTATCCACGAAATCTGCACCAGGCAAATGAATTTGCTCTTTGGTAAATGTTTTAGAAGTGTGGTTTAAAAGATACTCTGCTTTATCGCCTAATAAGGCCTCAATGTTTTTACTTGCCATGTTAATTTCTTTATTAAGGGACGCAAATCTAACCAAAACGTTTTATATAAAGCCCCTGAAAAGTTTAAAATTACGATGTGTAATCTAGCAAATTCAATAGCAAATTGGTTTGCATGATATTTATCAATTTGTTGTTTGATTAGTATCATTTTTTACCCCTTGTTGTATTTATTCTTTTGTTGCATCAAAAAGAATTAATGAGTGCCATCTACATTTTAATTGGAGCAAGTTTTATAGTAGCCCTTGGTTTTCTTGGGGCTTTTTTATGGGCAGTAAAATCCAATCAGTACGAAGATGATTGGAAACATCAAAAAAAATTAGATGACCAACCTTGGAATAAGGAGAAGATATTTAAAAAGACAAGTAAACACATTTTGTTTTTTGTTATTTCATTTGCTATTTCTCATACTTTTTTAGCTTACATAATTGGAAGTGATGAACTTTTGAAAATTCAATTTGATAATCCATCAAACCATGTTGCAGGATTATCTGCAATGCTGATTTTTACCACAGTATTTTATTTGGTTTTTTCAAGATTTAGAGAACAAGTTTGTATTGCGGTATGTCCTTATGGAAGATTGCAAGGAGTACTTTTAGATAGAAACTCTGTTGTAGTAACCTATGATTACAAAGGTGGCGAAAAAAGAGGTAAATGGCAAGGCAAAAGAGAAGTAAGAGAAGAGGTAGGAAAAGGTGATTGCATTGATTGCCACCAATGTGTTGATGTTTGCCCAACAGGAATTGATATTAGAAACGGTACTCAATTGGAGTGCATAAACTGTACTGCTTGCATTGATGCTTGCAACACAGTAATGGAAAAAACGGGCTTAGAGCCAGGTTTAATGCGTTATGATAGTGAAGAAGGTATTGCCAATGGAGTTGGTTTTAAATTCACAGCTAGAATAAAAGCTTATATTGGAGTTTTAACCATTTTAGTTGTGGTTGTACTTGGCTTGTTGTTATCAAGGTCTGATGTTGAAACATCTATTTTGAGAACACCTGGCATAATGTATCAAACCCGAGAAGATGGCAGAATAAGCAACTTGTATAACGTTAAGGTAATTAACAAAACAACTACAGAATTCCCTGTTGAACTCAGGTTAAAAGAATCTAATGGTGAAATTCAAATGGTTGGAGAAGGACTTACATTTAATGATGGGGTTGCGCAAGGTGCAATGTTTATATTGCTCGAAAAAGAAAACCTTAGTGGTGTAAAAACAAATGTCGAAATTGAAGTTGTTTCAAACGGTGAGGTAATAGAAGTAGTAAAAACTAACTTTATGGGACCAACCAAATAATATAATAAAGATTATGAAATTCAATTGGGGAACAGGCATTACAATATTCTTTTTAAGTTTTGTGGTATTTATGTTGTTTATGGCTTACAAATGTTTTCAAACCGATTTCGATTTGGTAACTGAAGATTATTATGCCAAAGAATTGGTTTACCAAGAAACCATTAAAAAACTAAATAACGAGAAAAACTTAGATGTTTCTTTCTTTATCAAAAAATCTGAAAATGGCGTTGCTATTGAATTCCCTAAAGATCAAGCTGTAGCAGGAATTACTGGTACAGTTCAGTTTTTTAGACCATCTGACAAAGAATTAGACAAATACTTTCAATTAGCCAACAACCCTGAAGGAACTTACTTTTTTAAAGCAGAAAACTTCCAAAAGGGTATTTATAAGGTTTTGGTAGATTGGCAAAGTGGTGAAACTTCATACTTTAAAGAAGAAGTAATTGTTTTTTAATGGATTGGGTAATTCCTTTATCCATAGGGTTTTTAGGGAGTTTTCATTGTATAGGAATGTGTGGGCCAATAAACTTGGCTTTGCCTCTTGGAAACCGATTTAACTTTAAATACTTTTATAAAACCTTTCAATTTCATCTTGGCCGTATTTTAACTTATACTTTGCTAGGAGCCATTTTTGGTGGCTTGGGGTTTGGCCTAAAAATAGCTGGATTGCAGCAATCTATTTCTATTGCAATAGGTTTATTAATGGTATTTTCGGTATTGCTTCCAAAAACATTAAAGATTTTCAAAAAAACGGAATCTTTTTATGGCAATTTAACAAGAAAGGTGAAACTTCATTTAGGCCGTATTCTAGGCGCTAGAAATTCCTCTGTAATATTTGTTGCAGGCTTTTTAAATGGACTTTTACCTTGTGGATTAGTTTATTTAGGTATTGCTGGTGCCATTGCTACAGGCAACTATTTTGATGGAGGAATATTTATGGCATTTTTTGGTATTGGCACTTTGCCTGCTATTTTAGGGCTACTTTTATTTAAGGGCTTTGCTAAACCAAAAAGCATAAGTTTTTTTAAAAAGGCGGTACCCACTTTTATTTTGGTTTTGGGAGTTTTATTTATTCTTCGAGGATTGAATTTGGATATTCCTTATGTGAGTCCAAAAATTACAGGAGAAGTTTCTGAAATAGAGCAATGTGACTGATTGGAATTTAAAACTCAAAAAAAGGTATCCAATAAACCATTTAAGGTTTGTAAATTTGCAACTTAATACCCAGGTGGCGGAATTGGTAGACGCGCCAGCTTGAGGGGCTGGTGACCATTTGGTTGTGCAGGTTCGAGTCCCGTCCTGGGTACTTTATTTCAAAACCTTCTCATTTTGAGGAGGTTTTTTTTTGCTTAATTTTTATTTTTTTTACCCTTATTTCAATTTATTCTTTTGCAGATAATAAGCAAAATAGATTGTATAATAAATTTTGGGAAATGGTTGAGGAAGAACCACAAAATTCTATCTCAATAATCGACTCGTTAATAATTACATACCAAAAAGAAATTTCTTACGAATTGGGAGAAGCCTATTTTGGAAAAGGATATGCCCACTTTGAAATAAGTCAATATGAAGAAAGTATTTTGGCATATCAAAATTCCTTAAAAGTTTTTAAACAAATTAAAGATTCATGCTACCAAAAAAGGGTTTATTACAACCTTGGTGCAAGTTTAAATATGATTGGAGATCACCTTGGTGCATCAAAATATTATTTAAAGTCAATCGAAATAGATAATTGCAAAGATTTTGAATATTCAAAGGCAGCCGACCATTATAACCTTGCAATTCTTTTTGCTGACATTGGTTTAACCGAAGACGCAATAAAACAATATCAATTAGCTATAGCGACAGATTCCATAGGAGATAACATTACCTTCAGGCAGTTATCAAAAATGGGTTTAGCCATTGAATACTTTTATTTGGATGAAAACTTCAATGCTAATAATATTTATAAAAATGTATTGAAGCAAAGTGTAAATGACACCCTCGAGCATTTTACGATTTTTTTTATGGTTATGCCGATTTGGCTTCCATGTATGCAACCAAAAACAATTTAGATAGTGCCTATAAGTATTATTATTTAGCACATCAAATGGCAATTGAAGATAATATAATAGATTACTTAATTACTGATTATCTTACAAAAGGTGAAATTTTTATTAAAGAAAAGAAATATGAAGAAGCAATAAAGATTTCATTAAAAGCTGATTCACTATCAAATCAAATAGGTTTTTTTAGTAACAAAATAGCAGCAATTAGTCAGGTTGCTCATATTTACAAGTTAAAAGGGGATTATCAAAACGCTTATCGATATTTAAAACTAGAGAAGAATATGACAGATTCTTCCTATAATGTCCATACAAAATCTACATTTCTTGTTCAGTCCCTCGATCAAAAGAATAATCAAATTTTAAAGCTAAGTCAAGCTGCGGAGTTCTCT
>JABAYK010000127.1 GCA_018609045.1 Flavobacteriales bacterium | reverse complement strand
GGTGATACTTTAACAGAGTTTGGATTGTTCTTAAAAGGCTTAACCTTGTTAGATACTTTTAATGTTGAATTAAAAACTATAACAAATAACCTTCCTGATTCTACCATAGAAAATCAAACCATCAGTTTTACCGACTTAACAGATGGGTTTAAGTATTTAACTTTAAATTGCTTCCAATATTTAGATTCCGGAAGTTATGCGATTTCTTTTGGCAAAACAGATACTGTTGGCTCATCTGCAAGGTTTGCAACTACTTCATCTAACTTTGACTCAACCGCAATATTTACAACCGATAATTTTGGCAATTGGGTAGATCCAACCTCAACTAATTTTACATCAACTCAAGTTTCGAGCATTATTTTAGGAAATACTTATGATTACCCTAATTTGATAAAAGGAGGAGATACGCTTATTTGCAGCGGTAACTTGCAAGGCCTTGAAGCAGAAATTGGAATTGATAGTGTTTTTTGGGGATACTCTTTTAATGCGCCCAGAATTATTAGTGGTTTTGATACAACATATATTCGTGCATCCTATGTAGATAATCAAAACTGTTACTTTGTTGATTCGGTTTTTGTTGTAACCTTAGATGAAAGCCCTTTTATCTATTCTTCAGATACCATTCTTGGTTGTGCGGATAGTATAACCTTAAAGGCAAATTCAAATTGGTCTTCTTACAATTGGTTTGATGGATCTACCGATTCATCAACTACGGTTATTTTACCTGATACTGGAATAAACTATTATACAATTAGGTTAGAAGATAACAATTACTGTATTAATATCGATTCAATTGCTGTTGATGTAAAGCCACTACCAACCTTAACCTTTAGCAATATTGGCCCTTTTTGCGATAACGAAGCAGATTTTGAAATACCAGATTCACTTTACAGTCCTCTTGGTGGAAGTTTCTCGAGCTTAGCGCCCCTTGCAAACGACACAATTTTAATTTCACAAGTAATTGGAGGTTTAACAGATAGTGTTATTTATACTTACACCGATACATTTGGGTGTGTAAATTACATTTCTACTCCACTCGAAATAAAAGTTGCTCCAACGGCAAGTTTAAACTTTGTAACAGTTGGTTTAGATTCTATTTGTGCCAATGAAGTTGACACTGTGTTAAGCGGTGGATTGCCCAGCTATGGTTTTTATAAAGGTATTGGAGTAATAAATGGAAACTTATTTAGCACCGATTCTGTAGTAACTGCATCATCTACCATAACTTTTATTGCAGACTCTACCAATGGTTGTTCAGATTCCGCCATAGCTTCAATTACCTTGATAGCTCCTCCGAATATTGATTCATTAAAATTAGCTCCATTATGCTTAAACGATTCAATTTTGGCCTTGGATGGAGGTTTCCCAAATGGTGGTTTTTATAGAGGAAACGGAGTAAGCAACAACAATTTTGATCCTTTGGTAACCGGTTCAGGAATGCACCCCATAACTTATGTTTTACAAAATAACTTTGGATGCTTTGATAGCCTTTCTGCCGACATTGAAGTTTATGGTTTACCTGCAGCTAATTTTTCTGGTTTACCAATATTATGTAACAACGATACCGCATTAAATCTTACACCTTTTGTAAACGACACAAGCAATATTTATCAATTTAGCGGATCAGGAATTAGTGGTGATTACTTTAACCCATTTTTAATTTCTGCCGATACTTTTGATTTAATTTATCAAGTTACCGATAGCAATTTTTGCTCTAAAAAAGACACTAGCGCCATTGTAGTTATAGCACCCCCCACAATAACTTTAACTACACCTTCTCCTATTTGCGATTACGATACAATTAACCTTTTTAATGTATTAACCCCATCTCCCTTGGATGGTAATTTTAAAGGTAGCTTTGTTTCAGACTCACTGTTTAAAGCAGACACAGCAAATACATATAATTTAAGGTATGTAATTTCAGATACATCACTTTCTAAAACTTGTTCCGACTCATCATTATTCAATTTAACAGTAAATCCTGCCCCTATTGTTAATTTTAACCTTTCACAAAATAGAGTTTGTGTTGACAAATCTAATATTTTGTTGAGTGGAGCTACACCGGCAGGCAATAGTGGCATTTACACCGGTACAAGCATCAATAAAATAAGCAACCAATACTTCTTTTATCCTCCTTCTGCAGATACTGGCTTACATGTAATTACATACACCTTTACTACTTCGAATGGCTGTGTTGCTGAAGATAAAGACACCTTAAGAGTTGATTCTTTGCCATCAATTTCAATAAATACAATACCTAGTATTTGTGCAGGCGATGATACTTTAAACTTAAATACTTTCGGTTTCCCTATTGGCGGAATATTTTCAGGTGGAGCTGTTTTTACCGATTCTGTTAATTACTTTTTTATACCTGATTCAGCTTCAATTGGAGCTTCAAATCTTGTAAATTATGACTATACAGACTCAATAACTGGTTGCTCAAATTCTAGTAATTCTCTAATAACATTAAATCAAATTCCTGCTTTAAGTTTTGCTTCTCTTCCAAGTTTTTGTGAAGATGATACTGCTTTTTTAATTTCGCAATATTCGCCAGTTGGAGGAATATTTTTAGGCAACGGATTAACAGTTGACACCATTAATAATCAATATTATTTCCATCCAGATTCGGTAAGTGTTGGAATACAAACTTTAACCTATCAGTATACCGATAATAATGGTTGTACAAATTCAACACAGAGGTCTACCAATATAAATGCTTTACCTGTAGTAAACCTTTCACTTCAAGGTACTCCAATTGATACTTTATGTTTAATTACAACACCACAGAGTTTCCCTTTAACCTTTGCAACTCCAATTGGTGGTCAATATTCTGGTAAAAATGTAAGTTTCAATACTTATAATTTGAACATTTCCTCAGCGGGTACAGATACAGTTTATTATACCTACACCAACCCTACCACGGGCTGTGTTGCTTCAGATACATCAACATTAGAATTAATAAACTTACCTCAAGTTAACTTTAACTTAATTACTGATAGTATTTGTAATAATGCAAGTGTTATTTCAATTGGCGGAGGCACAAGTACATCGGCAATATCACAAAGTTTTTATTCTGGTCCGGGAGTGTCTAACGGCAACTTTAACCCTAACAGTTTAACACCAGGTATTTACAATATAAATTTTGTGGTAATTGATTCAATTGGATGCTCAGATTCTGCATCGCAAAATATTACAGTGCATCCAGTGCCATCTATTTCGTACAACACTATTGCCCCTATTTGCTTAAATGATTCAACAATAATTAATGCAAATACAAGTGGAGCAACATTTTGGAAATTCAGCATATTAAACCCATCTACAAATGTTTTAAACCAAACAACTGGTTTATTTCATTCAAACCAAACAGGAATTGACTCAGTGCAATTTTTGCTAGTTGATGCAAATGGTTGTGCAGATAGTTTAGTGCAAACGATTAATGTAGATACTTTGCCAAACGTAACCTTGGGTAATTTTAATGATGTTTGTAGAAATGGTTTTCCATTAAATTTAAATACAGGAACACCAATAGGCGGAACTTATTTTTATAATGGAAGCCCTGTAACTAGCTCACTTTCACCAAACACTTTGGGGGCAGGATCTCATAAAATAATTTACAGATTTACAGATTTAAATAGCTGTACATCACTAGACTCGAACAACATTACAGTAAACTTGTCACCTCCTATTACCTTATCTAGTTTACCGAAAATTTGTACTGATGGAAGCGCCATTACTTTAAATCAGGGTAATCCTCAAGGTGGAATATATAGCGCAGCTCAGGGCATGCTAAACGATAGTGTTTTTGACCCAACCATTGTCCTTGCAGGAAGTTACAACATACAATATAGCTACACCGACACCAATGGATGTGATAGCTCATTAACTGGATCTTTGGTGGTTAACCCACTTCCTCTTGTAAACTTTAAAAACTTAATTCCAAACTTGTGCACCAATTCAGATTCTATTTTTATTAGAGATTCTGTAAACTTTCCTGCCATACCTCCAATAGGTTATTTTACAGGAAAAGGCATTGACTCTGCTGGTTGGTTCAATCCGAATGCGGCTTGGATTGGTGGACATAACATCACATATCATTACACCGATACAAATAATTGCAGCAATTCAACCACTACTTCAATAATTGTAAATGGGCTTCCTGCGCCCATATTATCACAAAACGAAGTTCAAATATGTTTGGGCGATACTGCAATTTTAGAAGCCCAAGGTGGAATTGAATTTTTATGGGAAACAGGAGATACAACAGCAATAATTAGGGTTTCTCCGGATTCTTTTAAAACCTATTCTGTTACTGTTACAGATGGATTAAATTGTTCAAATATTGGAAGTATTGATCAAGATGTTTACAACTCGTTTTTTGTAATAGCTAATTTAGATTCTGTAACAACAAATTTAAATACTCCTCTTACTGTAGATCTTTTGGCTAATGACAATGGAAATATTACACAGTACAAAATATTAGATGGACCCTATAACGGAACCATTGATGAATCTTTTAATCCTGATTTAGACTATACCCCTGATCTAGGCTTTAGAAGGTACGACTCTTTAACATACGAACTATGTGATGATTTTTGCCCAATTATTTGTGATACAGGAAAAGTGAAAATTCAAGTTTTTGGTAATCCAAACGAATTTATTCCAAATGGCTTTTCGCCAAATGGGGACGGCACCAATGATACTTGGACTTTCCCAGGTATTGAATTATTCCCTAATAATGAGTTGATAATTTTGAACAGATGGGGAAGTGTTGTATACCAAGCAGCACCTTACAACAATGATTGGGCAGGCGAATCAGGAGGAAATTTTAGTTTTGGTAGCGATAGATTGCCAGATGGTACTTACTTTTATATTCTAAAATTAGACAAAGACTCTAATAATGAAGGCCTAACTGGCACCATAGAAATGAGATCAAAATTATGAGAATACTGAAATCCATATTGTTTCTTTTCTCCATTTTATGGGTTTCTATTGCCATAGGGCAAAAAAGGTTTAGTATAGTTCAGTTTTCACAACACAGGGCGTTTATTAACCCTGCTTCTATTACCCAAAATACAGATATTAATGCAGCCACTGTTTTTAGAAAACAATGGGTAGGTTTTGAGGGCTCACCAACAACTTCATTGTTTGATGTTAATAGTCCAATTAGGTCTTCTAACAATTATGCTGGACTTTCGGTAGTTGGTGATTTTTTAGGAGTTAACCAAGAAATAATGGTTAGTGGAACTTATGCTTACAAAGCGGCGATAGATAGATATTCGCATATTTCATTTGCCTTATCTCCATCTGTGGTTTTTCTACAAAGCGATTTGGCTTCAGTTAGCACCGATTTTTCTGGTGACCCATCTTTTGCTGTTAATCCTAATGCAGTGTTGCCAAATGTTAGGTTTGGTGCGTATTATGATACTAAATATACTTTTTTGGGTATTTCATCTCCTAGCCTACTTACCAATGGCTTACCTGGAATTAATGGAGATGGGGGAACCGTATTTGATATTTCGAATATACATTACAATATTATTGCGGGCTATAAAAGGGAGTTTAAAAGTAAGTGGACATTTTATCCTTCTGCTATGTACAGCCACGTGCCGGGTGCACCTTTTCAAATTGAAGCCACTGCGAACATGCAATTTTTAGACAAATTTGGAGGTGGAGTTTCATACAATACTTCAAGGGTAATTAGTGGCATGTTTAACATTAACCTTAATGGTAATTTTAAATTGGCCTATGCCTATTCTTTTGGTTTTAACGAAGTACAACAATACTCTCCTGGAAGTCAAGAAGTAATGTTGTTATTTGGTTTGTGGAACCGTAAAAAGACTATTATTAATATGCCAAAATTGTTGCAGGAATACAAAAAAGTACACGAATTACCAGTTAAAGAAACCAAGACGCCTGAAGGCAGACAACCATACTCTGGAAAAGGAGATTAATTTCCCCTCGATTTTCGCATAATATTTTGTATTATTGATAATTACCTAAAAGTGTAATTATCGGTTTGAAAGCACCACTAAACCTCGTTTTTCCTAATTTTCAAAAACATTTTTTTTGGGTGTTTTGCACGATAGCCCTTTTTTGGGGCTTGTTTCAAGTGCAAAATGGATTTTCTCAATCCCTTCCACCTATAATCTTAACAATAAACGAACCCCAAATTGGAGATTCCATTGGGCAATTGCAAATTTCTAACCCAGCACCAAATACTACCTACATTTACAAATTAGTAGATGATAGTGCGGTAAATGCCACTTTTGACATTGATACTCTTACTGGAATTTTTTGGGTTAAAGACAATGCTTGGGTAGATGCTGATAAATTTTCACAAGTTAACTTTAGTGGTACTGCCAAGGTTTTAGGTACAGGAATTAATAGTTTTTCTGCTTTAATTACCATTAATTTAATTGATATAGCTGAACGTTTTTGATTAACCTATCGTCATCGTCAGTATTTTCAATTTCAGAATTTGAATAATCTTTTTATAATAAACTAGAATAAATCTAAGTTAGAGAATATTTTCTTTATTATATATAGACTCCATTTTAGCTTTAACGAACTTATTCTATTCTTCAATTTATTTGATCTAAACAAGACCCTTTACTTCCTTAATGTAATTCAGGTAAAATAACTATTAAAGAAACTTGCAAACAAAAAAAAGGGCTTTCGCCCTTTTTTTGTTATGTACTTGTAGTCGTTATTATTTTTTATCCTCAGCTAGTTTTTTGGCTTTGTTTGCTCGAGCACCACTTACTATTAATCCTTTGATAAAGTCTTCAACAGGGAATAGCATCAAAGCCAACAACACGTTCAAACCAACTTTAATAAAGATTACCCCTTGGAATAAATCTTCAACGTTGTCTTCAACAAAGTTAATTCCGTACTCGAAAATGATAATTAATGCAATGGTTGCCAAAACTGTTGCAGTTCTTGAACCTCCTGTTTTTCTTCCATAAAAAATGGCGAAAATCAACATTAATATTACAACACCAATTTGAATAGCGTAAAACCACCAAGCCATATACCAAGGAACCTTAACTTTAAAGTCATAAGAAAAAACATCGCTCTCTACAGCATAACTATTTAAAGCTTTTACTTTAAATGAGTATTTTCCCGGATCGAGGTTTGAGAAAAATGCTTGCTTAAAATCAGTTGGTTTCGACCATTTATTGTCGTAACCCTCAAGCATATATTGATACCTAACTTTATTTGAGTTATTTAGAGAAACACCTTTATAAATAAAAGTTAAGTCATTTTCATTTGAAGAAAAAACATTGTCAAAAGGAAACTCCCCAGGTTCTTGGTTTATTTCAATGGCTGGAACCTTAACAATTGGTTTTACATCATTTTCAAAATCATCAGAAGGATTGTATCGAACCGCCCCAAGGATAGTTCCAAACCAAATATTGTTATTCTCATCCATATCAATGGCATTGTAATTCACCTCAAGTCCTAAAAAGCCTTCAGTTTTGCCATAGTGTACAAATGTTTCAGTTCTTGGATTAAATTTTTCTACACCATATGAGGTTCCTATCCAAATATTATTCTCATTATCGGCAATTAAAGCATAAGGAGTTTCTGATCTTAAGCCACTATTTTCAATATTGTAGTTGATAAATATCTTGCCATCGTATTTATAAAGTCCTCCTGTATATGCTCCAAAATAAATGTTCCCTAAATCATCAGCTTCAACGCAAATAATATACGGCTTAACACTATCTGCTTCACCAAAAATTTTGAAGTTTTCACCATCGTACATGGTTAAATATCCACCACTACAGGCCATCCATAAATTACCTGATTGGTCTTTTACAATTTTAGAAACATTTCTACCGCCAAGTCCATCGGCTTCTGAATAAAAATCTAATTTGTAAGTTTTCTTGTTTAATTTGGCTACACCTTGTCTTGTTCCTAGCCAAATATTTCCATTATTATCCTCAATAATTGAAAGAATCAAATCTCTTAATACCCCTTCAATATTTACTTTTTCAAAGCTTTTATCTTTATTTCTTTTGAAAAGCATACCGTTTGAGTTTGCAATCCACAGAACGCCTTCACTATCTCTATAAATATCTCTAATACCAACATCTTCTAATCCTTTTACAAGTACCTGCTGAACTTTTAAGTTTTCAGATTGTGGATTTGAACCATTTACAAGTTGCGTAATACCTGAGTTTGTACCTAGCCAAATGTTACCTTCTCCATCATTTTCAATAGCTTGAACTATGTTATTTGGTAAACCAATGGTTTTATCAAACAGCAAAAAGTAATCACTGATGTATTGGTTTAATCCAACATTGGTTCCAAGCCAAACGCTTTTTTCACGATCGCAATACATGTAATTAATGTCATAAAAACTTAAGCCTTCTCTTGTGCTGAAATCTATGTGATGGTATTCTTCATTTTTCATTGAAACTACAGAAACTCCTCTGTCTCTAGTACCAATCCATAAATGGTCGTATTTATCATTTAAAAAGCCTGAAACATTATTACTTGGCAAATCATTATCAGCGTTTTTATTAATTACTGGAACCTTAGTAATAGTTTCAGCAACCAAATCATCTAAATCTTTAGGTATAATTAAATCAACACCTTTATTGTAAGTTCCAACCCAAATTTCATTGTTATAAATTGCAACATCTGTAATTCTATCCGAGGTAAGGCCATTTTCTTCAGACAAATGAAAAGCAGGAATTGAATTACTTTCAATGGCATCAAGACTGAAAATGTAGATTCCATCATTTTCGGTTGAAACCCACAAATTCCTTTTACCATCTACAAATAAGTCTATAATATTTTTGGATTCTTCACTTTCGGAAAAAGAAACTTTTGTAACCTCATTTTTGTCGATATGATAAATGAAAAGTCCACTTCCTTTAGAACCAAAAACTATCTGTCTTTTATCAGTATTTTCAACAAATGCAGAGATGGTAGAAAACTGATTAAATCTTTCAATATTCAAATCTTCGAACTGTTTTGTTTTGTAGCTCCACCTTGTGATAGAACCTGCCCAGTGGCCTAACCACATATCTCCATTGGAAGATTTATACATTTGTGAAACCCAGTTTTCGGCTAAACTATCTCGTGTTGTAAAGTTTTCAAAGGTTATTCCATCATAAATAGAAACTCCAGAAATTGTACCTACCCACAGTCTTCCATCGTCGTCTTGACAAATAGTTTGAACCTGAGATTGAATTAATCCATTTTCAACACCATACTTTACAAAACTCACTACCTGAGCATTGGCAAATTGGAATAATACTATCGCTGATAATATTACTATACTTTTTAAAATTCTATTCATTAGTTCTGTTCTTGGTTAAGGTTGTATTTTTCTAGGATAGTGATATATTCTTTACTTGAAATTTTTTCACTATTAAGATAAAAATCTCTTGGGGCTAAATCAAACCAGTTTTCTTTTTTTATGATGTCTATAATAGAGTCGCCATCGATTATTTTGGTACGATAAGTGGCAAAAATTTGATTTACGCCATCCTTATTTACTCCAACGGTGCTATATGAAACCCTAATTGGTCTTTTCACTTTTAAGGTGCTATCAATAGAAATTGAATCAATATCAACACCCCTTCTTAAAAAGCTAGTAGCAATTAATTCATTAAAAGCCATTACATCTTCTTGTTGCTGTAGAAGATTCTCATTTACTTCCTCAACTTCAGGCAATTCAAAATCTACAAACTCTATGTCATCTAAAATTTCAGAGTCTAATTGTGCGTTTTTAAATGATTCTTTAGGTTTTGCTGTATCGGGTGCCATCATAGACATCAAGAAATCCTGAGCTTCACTTGATTTTTCAGCCATACTTTGTTCCTTTTCCTTTTCGTTTTGCTGATCTTGTGAATCAAATACTGACATATCAGATTCTAAAGGAGGTGGCATTGCCAAAGGAGCAGATTGTGTCATTTTTTGCGCCGTTAAGATTCCTAGCGTTTTGGATGTTGCAGGAGTGGTTTGAATTTGAGTAGCTGCATTCTTTGCTTTTTCTTCGGCTAATAACCTTTCCTTTTCCTCCTTAGGTGCCCATAATTTTGCTAAAAATTGCTCATTAGCCAAAGAGTCTTCAATGAAATTAGCACTAGCTAATTCATAATAAATTCTTTGTATAGGAAGTCCCATTGCAGTAACATCAATGTCTTCGGTATTTTCTGGAACCAAAGTAATTTGAGACATGTTTACTGTATAATTTCTAATAGAATCTTGAGGCATTCTTGAATCTACAGAGGCCTGACCATCATAAAAACTACTTGATTCAAACTTTAATTTTAAGTTTTTCTGAAATGGCATTTGTACTGAAAACTCACCTCTTCTATCGGTTTCTACAGAATCAATTTTTTCAAAGTTATCTACAACATATACTTTAACACTTTTGAGTCTTTTAGCAGAAATATCTTTTACCAAACCTTTTACTGTTACTCTTTTAGATGCTATTTCAGCCAAGAGTTGAGATTCCACTATTCCATTAGCAAATTGCTGAGCTACTAATGGGTCTTCGGTAAAATCTGATGTTAATGGATTGTAGGCCACCTTGGCAACGGGGTTCTGAAATATTAACGGATCAACAATTGTTGGGTCATCTTTTTGAAAAACTTTAACAGGACCCATGTAAGAAGTATCTGGTTTTGCACTTCCTGAAATAGATGTATTTACTTCAAAGAATGAATTAAAAAACTGTTCTCCATCATATTCAATTTTATATACTTTGTTATAATCTAAAGATGCTTGATATTCACCTTCTCTATTTATTTCAAGTGTATCTACAATAGTTTCTCCTTCTTTTACATATATAGCTAAATCTTTGTGTGTTCTTCTAGAAAAATCTTGCACCGATGAGTTTACGATAAGCTTTTTAGGAATTAAATCTACCTCAGGTGTATTTAACCTTTTTTGAAAGGCAGCTAAAACAGCTTCATCATCAATGGTTTCTCGCTGAATAGTATCATAATAAATTTTAGTAAATGGCATTTGGTAAGCCTCGGTATTTAAACCTCCAAAATCAACCGGAATCATCGGAATATCCATTTTGTGGGTATTATCCTTATCAGCAATATCAGTTGGTACTTTTGAATCAACAATAAAGTTCATTGCTGAGTATCCTCTTCTTTCTACAGTTACAGAAAACTCTTTTTGATACTCAAGTTCCATCTCGAAAATGCCCTTTTTATCTGTGATTAACTGCTTTACTAAAACATTTCCAACATAGGCTGTAACCTTCGCGCTGTCTAACTTATCGCCGGTAATGCTTCCAACCTTACCATCTAAATATAAATAACCGAAAGTATCAGGATACTTTTCGTTAGCTAATGCAACCACAAAAGCATTTTTTTCTTTAGATTTTGCTATTGCTTGTTCAAATTCTTTTCTCACAGCAGTATCTTCTTCATACTTAACAACTGTATCGCCCAATTGAATAAAAGCCATTGATTTTTCGAAAAGTTTTTCTTCGATGTAAGCATCATCTTTGGTATAAATTTTTGCTGGAGGTGTTTTAATTGTAATTTTTTCGAATTTGGTTTTATCTTCTCTTTCTGTATTGATATCCATCACTTGGATATGATATTTATCGCCAGAAAACTCAAGTGTTAAATCTTTGTCGTATGGAGCTTTAACAGCATACTCACCATTTTTGCTAGTTCTGTTTGCAGAAATAACCCTTTCTCCTTCTTTAATATTCACATCAACATTTGCAAGTGGTTTTCCTGCAGAATCTAGAGCAACTCCTTGTATTTCAATTGGTAGTTTTTTGGGTTCA
>JABAYK010000069.1:9124-12185 GCA_018609045.1 Flavobacteriales bacterium | reverse complement strand
CAATCAATAAGTAAAGAAGTAATAGCTATAGATTCAAATAACATAATATTAAGCGTTCAAAAAAAATCTAATCAAGCCGGCAGTGAGTTTTATCCTATCTACAACACAAAAGATGATAGCTTTCTAGGTCTTTTGTTTTACAGCGTTCAAGATGATAGACTTCAGTTTTTAGATGCAGTAACTAGCAAACAAAGTCGGACGCAAGCTATAAAATTGAAAGAAGATGTGGTAAGCCTAAAAAAGCATATTTCAGTTCTAGAAGAAAAGGATTTAGAATTAACAGATGCCGAAAAGGTAGAATTAAATACAAATATTCAAAATCGCATAATTAAGGCAATAGATAGCTTGAAGCTTGCAAAATATTGCCTTGTCTCAGTAAACCGAACTGAGCCGGCTGCACAAACAAAATCATATTTTTACATCGTTGAAAAACATTCTAATGATCGCTATTACAGTCTTGGGAAAGAGCATGATCATTTTCCCCTAATGGACACTGTTTTAAACAGTCTAATCCTGATCGACACTATTCAATTAAGCATCAACAAAGATGAAATGAAGAAAACCGTCAATTCAACTGATTATACCGCTCACTTTTCTGATTATTTTGATAGTGGAATGAGATATGACGGCAAAACACAATACTCTCGTGGGCTTGGAGGTCCAAATCTCAACAGTTCAGATACACTTTTTATGACCACATCTGACGGTGGGGCATATTCAAATATGAGAAATCCACTTTACCTAGATAGCTTTCCAACTTACCAAGAGTTTTCGCAGAAATATTTGCTAGATGTGAGGGGAAAAGACTTCCCCCTTTCTAAGTTAGGGGGTAGAGGTTATTCGCTAGTTGAAAATCATATCTACTCCAAAGACTCAATATCATTTGCTATTAACATAAAAAAAGGTCAAAATTCAGAACCAATAAATAGCAGTTACGGTGGAACTGTTTACGGGTCAAACAAAAAAGAGATATATGATTATGCAGAGCAATTCCATAAATTCTATAAGGGTTGGAAACAAGAAGTAGAAGAGGAAAAGCAGAAAAAAGAGTTAGCGGCTGAACAAGAGAAGGAACAACAAAAGCAAGAGCTTGCCAAGAAATATGGTAGAAAATATGTAGATGCTATGTACGAACTTAAAATTATTGTTGGTATGCCGGAGGATTTAGTTAATGTTATTGTAAATAAATTATACACTGTAGGTACTACGTCATCTTCCAATAATGGCAATTACTATAGATTGGACCCTAGATATGGTACTGGATGGGTTTCAGTTTGGATAAAAAATAAAAAGGTGACATCTGTAACTTATCATTAAATAAATGCAAAATAAAGTGGAGCCAGAACCCACTTGAAAAAACGGGGCGTATTCTGAAAAGCCATATGAGTAGGAACAAAATTTTAAATTTAAACGAAATGAAAAAAGTAAAATTACACGTTGATGTTACACGTGGAAACTCATCAAAAAGAGAAGTCTTTGAAACTTTCATGGATGTTGATACGCTCAGGCTAATAAGCACAGATAAAGGTCAAAAAGAGTATTGAGAAAAACTTTGTCAAACTACATTTTTAGGAGCAAAAAATGTTCGGATAATGCAGATTCAAAAAGAGTAAGTTAAAGTGTTAAATGCAACACGAATAATTTAAGCCGTTTCGGGACGTCCCGCAACAGTATAGTACTAATTATTAAATTCGTGTTACTATGCAAAAATTTAAACAGTTTAGCCTAGCTCAAAGGTATCAAATAGAAATATTATTGCAAAAGGCATTTCCAGATGAGGTTCAAGGCTCAAAAGGGTTTATCCGCAAAGAAGCAGAGGTAAAAACCCCTAAGCACTTCAACATTCGTGAACCACTTAAGTTCAAAAATGGTGCACATGTGGTGGTTTCTAACTAGTGGGGAGGGAATATTGAGCGATTTTTTGAGTGTGCCAATCAGCTTGGGTATACGATAGCATCTGGTGGAGTTGAGGATAATACTAGTTCTGTAGCAGAAATAAGTCTCTTTACAACACATGAAGAGTTAATTGCTATAGTAGACAACGTGGTTCAGGGAAGCGAGGATGAAAAGAATAAATTTGTCTCAAATGTTCTTTCTTTTATTAATACCAACAGAGAATATTATTGGATGATTCCTTCCGTTAAGAATCGACTAAAAGACTGGGAAGTTAAAATAGACGATGAAGGCTTGGAGCTATCTATCCATAGTTTGCAGATTAATGGTAGAGATCTAAGTTATAATCCATACCAAGAGTATCGACTGTTTTACAACTGGAGAGAAGAAAAATTTAGTTTCGAGGAGTCTGATATGGATCCACGTGGTTTTTTCCAAACTTTAATTGATGCCTATTACGATTTGGATGCCTATGAAGATGCAGCAAACTTATCTGAGGAAGAATGGGCTATTTTACTAAGGCGCAATTCTATAAAATGTCTCTTGGAAACACTCAACTGGAAGAAGATATTGAGATCTATGAATTTTGTATTAAGAACAATTGTATTACCATTGGATTCGGAGATCAGATTGATTTTACAGGCAAAGACGAAAGACAAATTAATGAATTAGGTCGGGAGGAAAAACTTTCTGATGATGCCATTCGTTCGTTGAATTATTTCAAGAATTACCTAAAAGTTGGGAACTACGTCTTGATTTCGAATGGCAATTACTATGTAAGAGCCTTAAAGGCAAGCTTCGAAAAGTTAAATGAAATTACAACATCAGGTGGATATTGTCTATTAAGCATTGATGCTCATAATTACGAAATTCTAAAATTTATTTTTCGGACTATCCCAGGAGGTGCTCTTCACCCACACCAATACAATTTAAAAGAGTACAAGGAAATGTTTCAAAATGCGGGATTTGAAATAATTGACGTTAACCTCAACAAACCTCAATTTATTTTCAATTATTATGTTTTGTTGGGGCGGAAAATCACTTAATTTTAAGTAATTCAATCTCAAAAATAATGGTGCTGTTTGGTGGAACTAAATACTTACTAGCATCAAAATCATCTCTTGCACCCTTTTCTCCGTACCCTAAGTGGGGCGGGATAATAAACCTC
>JABAYK010000069.1:0-9024 GCA_018609045.1 Flavobacteriales bacterium | reverse complement strand
ATCATCTCTTGCACCCTTTTCTCCGTACCCTAAGTGGGGCGGGATAATAAACCTCGCCTTCTCCCCTAGTTTCAATATTTCTACCGCCTCTAAAAACCCAGGTAAAAACCCTTCTTGACCAACAACCATACTCATTTTTGCTGGCTCTTGAAAAACTGTACCATCTTCTAAAGCTCCTAAAATTTTTAGTTTTACTTCCTGTCCTTTTTGGGCAGATGGCCCCTCAGTTTTTATTAAAATTTCGTAGGCCAAACCACTTTTGGTTGCGTTTTGGGTAAGAGCACCAAACATTGTTAAACAAAAAATAATAATAAATAAGGGTTTCATAGGCAAAAATTTACATTCGTAAAAGTAAGTTATGAAAACCGAATACTGCAAAAATTGTAATACTAAACTCCAAGGTAGATTTTGCCATACCTGTGGTGAAAAAGCTTCTTCAAAAAACGACCTCAGTCTAAAAAGTCTTTTTTTTTCAGGCTACAAACTACATTTTCAGTTTTTATAATAAGTTTTTTGTAACATTTAAATTGCTAATTTTTAACCCTGGCAATCTATCAAAAAAATATATAAATGGTCAAAGAATAGGCTACATGAAACCTTTTCAAGTGTTTGTTATTTCTAACCTGTTTTTTTTTCTTTTTTTAGCCGATGCAGACATTTTTAGAAACCCATCGAAATGGTTTTTTCAAGAAACACAAATGCAAGAGCCTATTCAACAAAAATTAACCGAATTAAACACTACAGTTGAAATATTAACTAAAAAGTATAATCAGGTATCCGTAAACGATTCCAAGGCCGGAATTATAGTACTAATCCTATTTATTGGATTAATATTTTGGCTTTTTAACTTAAAAAAAGGTATTCCTTTCGGTGGGCATACTGTTTTTGGGATACACTTTTTCTCAGCATTTTTAATCGTAATCATATTTATCTCAATTTCTTTAAGCATAATACCAGAAAAGTCTAAGTATTTTTTTCAAATACCAATTATTCTTTATTGCTTTTTCTATTTGGTTTCAGCTCAAAAAAACCTCTACCATGATAATGTTGGCATTGGCTTTATTAAGGTTTTTTTTTGAAGTTTCATTTTATGTTGTTCTCTTATTTATTTACAGAAAATTAACAAGTTTTATTTCATTCAACTTTTTTTGGGCTAAGTTTTACAATAAAAAACCAATCTTAGTTATATATTACCAACAATGTAAAATGAAACCTTTAGGCAATCGATTTGTTAATTTTGCAATTGTAAACTATGGATTTAAAAAATAGACTCTTTGTACTTCTGCCTTTTATCATTGCCATATTTTTTGGTGCGGGTATTTTTTTAGGGAGCAAAATCAATTTCACAAGCAACGGAAACACCCAAAACGATAAGGTTTTTAATTTCCCAAAATCAAATTCCTCAAAGCTTAGCGACATTATAAATTATATTGATAATGAGTATGTTGATGCTGTTGAAAAAGAGGCTTTGGTTGATAAGGCAATCACCACAATCTTACAAGAGTTAGACCCACACAGTTATTACATTTCTGCAGCAGAAATTAAAGCCCTAAGCGAGCCTTTGGAAGGAAGCTTTGAAGGAATTGGTGTTCAATTTAGTATTCAAAAAGATACTGTTGTTGTAATAAATCCAGTTAATGGTGGCCCAAGCGAAAAGGTTGGCGTTATGGCAGGCGACAGAATTGTAAAAGTTAACAAAGAGCTTATTGCAGGCAACGGAATTTCTAACAAAAAGGTAATGAACCTTTTAAAGGGAGAAAAGGGAACAGAAGTAAATATTAAAGTTCTAAGAAACACAAAAGACACTATTGGTTTTAAAATAATTAGAGATAAAATTCCGATTTACTCTTTGGATGTGTCTTACATGTTAAATGAAAACACAGGCTACATAAAACTAAGTAGGTTTTCGAAAAATACTTACGAAGAATTTTTAGAGGCAGGCATTAAACTTAAAAAACAAGGCATGCAAAAAATGATTTTAGACTTGCGTGGCAATGGAGGTGGCTTTATGGATGCGGCTACCAATATTATTGATGAATTTTTAGCCGAAAACACACTAATTGTATACACAGAAGGCCGGTCAAGACCCAAACAAAGTTACTATGCAACTGATAAATCAACTTTTGTTGATACAAAGTTGGCCATTTTAATTGATGAAGGTTCAGCTTCTGCAAGCGAAATTATTGCAGGTGCAATTCAAGATAACGATAGAGGAGTAATCATTGGTAGAAGGTCTTTTGGAAAAGGTTTGGTGCAAGAGCAATCATCTTGGAATGATGGCTCGGCAACTAGATTAACAATAGCAAGATATTACACACCCAGCGGAAGATGTATTCAAAAACCTTATGAAGATGGTATTGCTCATTACCAAGAAGATTACCAAGAAAGACTAGAAAATGGTGAGTTATACTCAGATAGTAACATTACCGTAAACGACTCATTAAAATACTCTACCAAAAATGGCCGAGAAGTTTATGGTGGTGGTGGAATTATGCCCGATGAGTTTATTCCTGTAGATACTGCCGGGGGTTCTTTTTATTTATCAGAGTTAGTTTACAAAGGTGTTTTTTACCAGTTTGCCTTTGAATATGCAGATAAACACCGCGAAGAACTTACAGCTTTGGGAGATTACAAAAAATTCGTTTCGTTTTACAACCAAAATAAAAACAAGGTTGTTGCCGAGTTTGTGGAATATGCCAAAGAGCAAGGAATTGATAAAAACAAAAAGTCATTTAAACGCTCTAAACAAAGAATTGAAGATAGGTTAAGAGCTCAAATTGCAAGAAATATTTGGGACGATGCAGCTTTTTATCCGCTTTGGAATGAGAATGATAAAACCATAAAAGAAGCCCTAAAAATTCTTGAAAACCCTAGTAAAATCAAGATTTTAGAAACTGCCAATTAACAATAAGCTTCGAGAAATTAAAATCCAACAGCTACAAAAGCATCTATTTCTCCTGCAAAAGCTTCTAAATAATCTTTATTTGAAATATGCAGAGAAAAAAGCCTCAAAAACTCGCTTTTTGTTAAGGAAGTTGCGTTTTTAAAGTAAAAAGTTTCACCATAATTAAACTTTACACAAGATAAAGAAACTGGATGGTCATCTACTAAAAGATAAATTGTTAGCCTAGAAAACCGCTCAAACTCTTCTATATTTACATCGGTTATTTTACCTGAGGTTTGATTTTTAGAAGTAACCTTTTTAAAATAAGATTTTGTTTCTTTTACAGAAGTAGAATTTCTAAGTACTGATTGGGGGTTTTTTGATACATCTTCATCTATTAATTTCTTTATAGAGGCTGGAAGTAAAATCTCATATACCTCCCAATCAAATACTGCTTCATCCTCATCAAAAAATATTCTACCTCCTACTGTAGTATAGAATTCTTCTGTTTTTTCATCTTCTTGTTGAAGAAAAATTTCCCAATCTTTAAATTTAAATCCTGGATGTATTTGATCACTGTTAATACCGTTAGCCTCAATTTTTACCCATTTTTCAAAATGGTTTAGCTTTTTAAAAACAATGAAATAATCTTGATTTAGAGGAAGTGATAAATTAAACTCTCCTTTTGAGTTTGATCTAGAGTTTAAAAATACACTATCTGTGCTGTAAACAGTAATTGAAGCATTTACCTGTGGCTCTAAATTATTCTTTACAACCCCAAAAAATTCTAATTGGCCATAACTTGCGTAACTAGAAATAAAGTTAAAAACAAAAAAAGTTATTACAAAAAACCTCATTTAACAATTAGTTTTTTGGTTATTATTTCATCTTTTATTACAACATTAATTAAGTAAACCCCTGTTGGTAATTTACCTTCAAAACCAATAATTATAAGGGTTTCGCCATCAAGCTTAATTGAGGTTAAATCCGAAACAAAATCTCTTCCTAATAAATCATTAATTAAAATGCTAAAGGTTTCATCATTAGGGTTAGGTATTTTTAAAAAGATATTTTCACTTCCATCTGTTGGGTTAGGATAAAGCAAAAAGTCATAGCTATTTTTCACCGAAATGTTTTTAACCGATCATTTCAAACGTTTCGGTTCTGCCATCATAATCGGTTTGTTTTAACCTGTAATATGAAAGACCATTTAAGGGTTTTGAATCGAAAAAATTGTATTGGTTTGTTTCATTTGTTGTTCCTTTTCCTGGAATATTTTCTATTGCAATAAAATTTAAATCTTCACCCGATCTTTCGATTGTAAAAAAATCGTTGTTTAGCTCAGATGCAGTAATCCAAACTAATTCTACTTGGTTTTTATCATTTAAATAAGCATCAAAATCTAGCAGGCTAACAGGTAAAGGTGCTGCAGGTATTATTGGAAAATTTATACCACTGCTTGTGCAAATAGTTACAGAGCCTGAGGGATTATTACCTGAAAGTGGATTACTAGAAGCATCTGAGGAGCAAATATCTAAAGTACCGGTAATGGTACCTCCATTATTATCTAAGCCTGATCCATCAATCTGAATTAAGCCCGAACCAAGAATAGCTTCACCATTACCCAGAAAGCTTCCATCATTATTTACATCTCTAATTACTAATGCCCTATTTACCGTTAAATCATCTCCGTCGTGCTCTAATGCACCAATAACCTCTACTAGGGCTGTTGAAGTAATTGTAATATCTGCATTATTATCTAACTCCATGTTATCAGCTACATAAAGGTTTCCTGTAATAGTAATGGCTGAATTATCATTTACATTTAAATCTTTGTTAATTCTTGCAGTACCTCCAAGTGTAATTGAGGCGTTATCATCTGCTCTTAGGTCGTCTTCAACCAAAAATGAACCTTCAGTATTTAGTACCGCATTGTCCCTAACCCTCATTTCATCATCTATAGTAACAACTCCTGTAGATGCAACAATAAAATTTGTGTTACCTTCTATAATAAAACCTTCATTGCCCCTATCAAAATCACCGCCGGTTAATTTTCCTGAAACAAAAACTGAATCTGCATCCTCTATAACAAATGGATCGTTATTATCTCCATCAAAATGAGCTGCTCCGCCAACAATAAATTTACCATCAATGATTTCGGCTGCACCATTAACAAAAAGAGAATCATTTATTTCTACTCTTGAGTTGTTATCTTGAATAGAAAAATCCTGAACAGCAAGAAGACCATTTGCTATAACCTTACCTCCATTTTCGACTGCAAAATCTCGGTTATTATTGGTAATTAAGGATGCTCCTTGATTTATTATTAGTACCCCCTAAATGGTGAGGTCTCTATCATAATATACATTATGGTTAATGTAAACCACTTCGTTTGAGCTAATAGTGGTTCCGGGGTCATTATTTCCTTGCCAAGTGTTATTAGCCCTAAAGCTTCCGTTTTGGGAAGTTAGGAATATGGTTTGACTAAATAAATTAGTGGAGAAAATTATCCCTAAGAAAAAAGTTAAAAGCTTCATGCGCATGATATTATGAATTTAAAGTAAATGTAGGTACTCTAATTCATAATTATTTGGGCGCCTGTAAGAAATAAATTACTGTTTAAAGAAATTTTACGGCCTAAAAATCATCTGTGGTTGCTAAATATTTAATGGGTAACTTTATTTTATAAGACCTGTAAATCCGTAAATTTTAATTAAACTCTTGGCTTAAAAAAATGCGAAACAAAATAATCTATTTAGCGTAAATTCTAATACCTTAAATCTTCTAAATGGAATTTATTATAAATTTACTTGCATAATAAAGCAATTACTTTTTTAAATAATGACATTTTTTCTGAAATTGCTATTTACACACCTAAATTTTTACTATGGCCTTAGTATTGGTAGTTGAGGATAATGATGCGCTTAGCGAAACGATTAAAGATGTTCTGGAAAATAATGGACACAAGTGCGCAATAAAACACAATATAAAATTTGCAAAAGAATTTTTAATTGAGTCTAAACCCGATATAATAATATTGGATTATTTTTTACCTGATGGTAACTCTGTTGCTCTAATTAAATTTATTCGAAATGAGTTAAATCTTGTTATTCCAATAATTGGAATGTCGGCCATAAAGGAAGACTTTTTAAAGCTTAAGGTTTTAGAAGCCGGTGCCCATGATCAAATAAGCAAACCATTTCAAATTAATGAATTATTATTTAAAATAAAAAAATACTCAGACTTTTATTCTGAAACTACCACCAATAAATCTTCATTTGTTTACAAAAACAAAAGCATTTTTTTAGACAAATTGAATAAAGTAACAAAAAAATTAATTTTTTCTGGAAACGCAAACCAATCGGAAATTGCTAAAGAAATGGGCCTCTCAAACTCAGGAATATCAAAAAAAGTTAAGCGTGTAACAGGACAAACTTTTAGCGTTTACCTAGCTAAAATAAAAATTGAACTTACCAAAAACCTAATTAAAGAGGGAAAATACAACATATCTGAAATTTCAGCCATTTTAGGTTTTAAAAGGGTTTCCCACTTTTCAAGTTTCTTTAAATCGAATGTTGGAATAAGCCCAAAAAAATATGAATTAGATGGAAATGATTAAAAACCAAAAAATAAACGATCAAGCTTGGGAATCTCTCATAGTTTTTGATGAACAATTTTCACTAATACAAATAACCAAGTCTGCTCGTGCTTTTTTTAAAGGCTTAAACATTACAAAAGAAAGTGAAATAGAAAGTTACATCTTTAATTCTCTTTTTAAACTAAAAGAAAAAAGCTTTACTGAAAATAGTTTACTTAGCTTAGAAGCAAGCCAAAATTTATTTAGATTAGCCACTATTAACCTTATTAACGAGAGGCTTCACTTATTGGAAATTATTGATAAAATCGACCCTGCAAATAATCCTATTCAATCACAAAGCATAAGACCAATAATATTTGGGCATAACCAAGACCTTATTTGTAAAATGAACTTCTCTACAGGAGATATTGATGGCACCCAAAACTTAATGCAATCATTAGAAGTTCCTGCAGGCTCAAAATGCACTATTTTAAAATTTAGAGACTCATACTACTGTGGCGAAAAAGAAAAGTTTGATCTACTTTATTCTAAAGTAATAGATAAAATAAAAGAAAATGAAATAGTTAAGTCTGAAATTCAATTAGAGTCTGTAAGTAATAAGCAATACCATTTTACAGGCTGTTTTATAGGCTACGTAAATAAAAAAAATGAAACAAACGTAATTACCATTTTTATAGACAATGTTGAACAAAAGGTTGCACCCAAAAGGCAAACAGAGTTAGAAAGTTTTTACCAAGAGCTCTTAGACGTTAGGTTAAATAAAGATTTTAAAATTACCTATGCAAACAGTAATTTTTTGAAAATAATAGGGTATGAAAACAAGCCTTTAGATAAAGTTGAATTTAATAATCACATATTAAATTTTGATGAGCACTATAGCGCATCTATAAAGGTTGCAATAAAAAATAAAATAAAAAAGATTTCATTCCCATGTTTTCTAAAAGGAAAAAACAATAGTCTTCATTCGGTTTATATCAGTGTAACTTTGAGCTTAAATAAAGAAGCTTATCAGTATAACATTTTAATGTTACAATTAAATACTGGTTTAGATTTAAGTTCTCAGTTAGAAAACTCATACTATAGGCTTAAAACTCTAGTAATGAAACTAAAACTTGGTATTTTAGTAGAAAAACCTGGTAGAATAATTGATTTTGCGAACAAAACATTTTGCGAATTATTTAAAATTCCTGTTGAGCCATCAGATTTAATTGGACTAAGCTGTGCCAATGCTGCCCAAGAAACTGCACCAATGTTTAAAAACTCCGCTGAGTTTATTGAAAGAATAGAAACCATATTAAAAGAAAACAAACCTGTTTTTGGCGAATTAGTTGAGTTAAAAAGCGGTAAAATATATTCTAGAGATTATATTCCTCTTAATAACAGCGATTCGGGCAGTTCGGACAGTAACGGATTAATTTGGCAATATCAGGATGTAACCGAAACCATTAAAACAGAAAAGTCATTAAAGGTTAACTTAGATAAAGAAAAAGGTATAACAAATGCTATAAGTTCTTTAGTTTCTACGGCATCACATCAATTAAGAACACCTATTTCTGTGGTAGACTCTAATATACAATTGTTGCAAGAAATTATGCCAGAACAAACTCCTATGCAACAAAGAATTTTTGATAGAATAAACAAAGAATTTTCAAGGTTTAGGATGTTATTAGATGACCTTTTAATTGTTGAAAAGCTTAGGGCAGGGAAAGTGCAGGCATCATTAGAAAAAAAGGATATTATACCTATAATAAACGAATTAAAAACAAGGTCTTTTGAACCATATATTGATGGTAGGTCTCTACATTTAACGGTAACTGGTAAAGCAAAGCCTGTTTTTATTGACCAACATTTGGTTGAAGCAGTTATTTTGAATCTAACAGTTAATGCGTTTAAATACTCTCCGCTAAAAAAATCACCCCAAATAAGGGTAAAATTCGAAAAATCAGAAGTAAATATTGAAATAGAAGATTTTGGTGTAGGAGTGCCTAAAAAAGAGCAAGAAAAACTTTTTTCCAATTTTTTTAGGGCTTCAAATGCTAGATCTTTTCAGGGAAGTGGCTTAGGTTTAAGTATAGCAAAAGAATACTTAACCAGAATGAGTGGAACAATAAGCTTTACATCTAAAGTGAATGTAGGTAGTTGTTTTAGGATAAAATTTCCAATTTCTAGTTAATTTATTTCCCACAGGCGCCTTTTTATTCAAAAATAAAGACAAAAAACCCCCAAGAAGTTTCATTTCTGTTTTTTTATAAAAAAATGAATGGGTGAGAGTATTTTGGTGATTGAAGATAATCAAGCGCTAGGTGAAACTATTGTTTCTTATTTAAGTGAAAAAAAATTTACCGCAACACATTTTCTTAACGGAGAAGATGCTCTACTTTATTTAGAAATTAATTCTCCTGATTTAATAATCTGCGATATTATGTTACCCGGAATTTCGGGCATACAAGTAGCTAAAAGGCTTAAAAGTAGACCTAAAACCACGATGATTCCTATTATTTTTTTATCGTTTGGCATATTCGTATAATTCTTTACATCCTTT
>JABAYK010000184.1:12056-12498 GCA_018609045.1 Flavobacteriales bacterium | reverse complement strand
CGTAGTTCAATGGATAGAATAGAAGTTTCCTAAACTTTAGATGCAAGTTCGATTCTTGCCGGGACCACTAATAAAATTTATGTTTTTTTCTTACGTTCTCAAAAACTCAGAAACAGGTAAACTTTACAAAGGTCATACTCAGGATTTGCAGAATAGACTAAAACAACACAATTCAGGGAAAACAAAAACAACAAAAAATAATCTTGGGTATTGGAAGGTTATTTTCCAAGAATCTTTCGAATCGAGAGAAGAAGCCATTAATAGAGAAAAGTATTACAAATCTGCCGCCGGAAGAAAGTTTTTTAAGGCAGAAGGAATTCACCAAGAATTGCATAACTTCAATTTTAGAAATAAAATTTAGAATAAAAGTTTCCTACCCGCCCGACTGAACGAGTTCATTCGTTCCGGCGGGAACTTTAGATCCAGGTTCTCTGCCCGTAGG
>JABAYK010000184.1:0-12046 GCA_018609045.1 Flavobacteriales bacterium | reverse complement strand
GAATAGAAGTTTCCTAAACTTTAGATACAGGTTCGATTCCTGTCGGGACTACAAGTAATTGATAAAAAAAGGGTTAGAACAAAAATATTGTTTTAACCCTTTTTTATTTGTAGAACAAATTGTAGAACAATATTACAGAGAAGTTAAAAATATAAATTGTTGATATATAGTTATTTAATATTTTAACTCCTTTAAAGTTAATTAATAGGAGTTTCCTAAACTTTAGGACAAGACTTTTTATCGAGCTTTATGCCAAGTGATTTTTTTCTTGATTTTCGATTTTCAATTGTCCTGCTAAACAAAGTTCCCTCTTTAGCCTCTTTGGATTGCTTGATAAAGACAACTTTGACATATAATTCACAATTTTAGAGCTCTCAAAGATACGGAACTAAGCGTCAGATTGCCAATAAATAGCGCTTTGGTTAGGCAAGTTTTCTAATAAAGCAGCGCATGCAAATTAGAAAATGACGAGAACCTCAGATATACAATTGAAATAAACCCAAAGCGCCGCTTCAAAGGGGCTTTTTTGATTTTAAGTTAGTTAAATATTCAGATGGAAGTCTTTAATTTTCCATTCCGAGCGACATAGAATAAACCAATGATAGGAAGTAAACTAACAATCATCAATGGAATTGGAGCATGCGCAGAAGAGCCCATCAATAAACTAATGAAATCTGGAAGCGTCCAGGCTAAATGCAAAATCCCTAACAAAAATGTTGCTGCTTTTAAGGAACTTAATTCTTTCAACGTCAGGGCATATATGGTTGCAGCCAAATAACCTAACATGATGAATGCAAATACAAAGAGCATGGTATCTAGAATGGCTATTGCACCAGCATTTTTAGCAAGACCTTCGACACCCATATCTGCTATCATCATTTCTTTCATTTCACCGCCGCTCATCGCAAGTAATAAAGGAAAAGACTGCAACAGATCTAAGATTAATGTTAGGACTAAAATGTTTTTGAAGTTTTTCATAATTGTTATTTGTTTGTTATAGTCTTTGAAGTTTTTCTTATACTCTGTTGGACTCTTTTCTCATAGAAATCACGCTAAGCGCTATAAAAAAACCAAAGAGGACGAGAGCAGGAATTGGTGGTTGTAGTCCTGGCCATTGAATCATCGCATAAAATGCTTGTAATAATACGACCCCACTCATGGCAATAATTCCTTTAAAAAGATTTATGGCAAAACCTCCTGAGCTATTTCGCAATAAAAGTACCATAATGCCCACACCGAAGGCAACAGAGGCCAATGCTTGATGCATAGCTGTTCCAACATTCAATGCCTGTTGCGACAATTCAATACCAGCAAATGCTTGAGATGTGATTTGTTCTGCACCAAGGAAAAATCCAATTCCTTGCAGAACCAATAATCCACCAATGATGGACAAGGATAAATTTGATTTCATGAACAAAATTTTTTATAACGCTCCAAAATTACTTAAATCTAAGTTGCTAACAGATTAATTAAAAAAATATTTCTTTTGCAAGGCGTTGAATTTGTAAAACAAACTCAAACCAAAATTCAACAACTGCTTCCAAGAAGTTTATGGACCACACTTGATTTCCTTTTACAGCAACAAATTGAAATGGTTGAGGTGTATTTATAGGACTTGGAATGGATTTTCAAAGATGGGTAAGATGTTTAACGTATCCTCCATGACCTTCGGTCTCTGATTGAATGAGAAGAGAATAGGTATAAGTCTCTGTCGGTTGGCAACGTTAGGACAACAATTTTTATTTATGACAACAAAAGACAACCATTTATTAATTGCAATTATCTGAATATCAATTATCTGAAAATTTATTTCGGCTTTCGAAATAATAGAAGTTTCCTAAACTTTAGATGCAAGTTCGATTCTTGCCGGGACCACAATATTTTATTTAATAAATCTCCTTTCCTCAAATTTTAATTTACCTGTTTTATCTATTGTTAAAAGTGTGGTACAATGTGTTCCATAATCTTTAGATTTAATAAATAATGAAGAAACTAGTTTTTCTATTTCCAAAGGCAAACCTGTTTCTGGAAGTTGATTTTCAGGCGCTTTTTCTTCATCTAACATCATGTTAAATATGGCTTCTTTGTTTAATTTTTTTTGAGCAATTAATTTTTCAAATACCTTTTTGCCTTTTACAATTTTGAACCAAGGTGTATCTAAATATGCATTGCTTAATCCGTAAATTCCTGCTTCTAATTTTTCTATTTTATTCAATTCAGAATTGTAACAAAACACTTCGTTGCTAATACTGTATATGAGGTTAAACGGCCCAAAGTCTTTTCCATTTTCAAATAGAAACCGAGAAGCATTTGCAGCAGTATATTCTTCACCAATAATGGTTGGTATTAAATCTCCTCTTGATCTTTCTCCCAAATTAGGTTTGGTTAAATCTCTGTAATTGGTAACCACTCCCCAATTTCCATTTTTATGATGTCCGAGCCAAGTTCCACCTTTTTCTAAATCTTGCCCAGCAAAAAAGTTGTTGTTTTTCCACCAATGGGGCGTAGTAGATTTTCTGGCAAAGAATTCATCTCTATTTTCAATTAAAACAACAGGGAAATCTTTGTGCTTTTCAAGGGCTAAAAAAAGAGTACACATTTTTTTATTTGGTTTTCTAAAGAGCTTCAATGTTAACAATTTACTGTTTATTGCTTCACTTAATCATTCAAACAACAGGTTGTTCAAAGATTAGTTTTGTTTGTTAAATATTATGCTAGTTAGGCTTTTAATAATAATTTGTTTTTTTCTTGAGGTGTTCTCTGGCTTTGCGCAAGGAATATACCTTGATTATAATTTAACCAACACAAGGTGCGATGCAAGCACTGGTATTGTCGAAATTACCAATATAAAAACTTCTCCTGCTCCCTTTGAGTTTTCTTTAGATGGCCTTAATTATTCAACACAACAAACTTTTACAAATCTTTCGGTTGGTGATACCATTATTTTTATAAAAGATGGATTTGGAAATATTTTGCAGGAGTTAATTTCTATTGATTATTTATCAGACCCTCTGATGGAACTTACCTTAGTAAACCAATTTTGTGAATTCGAATTGGGGAAAATAATAGTTACCAATGTAATTGATGGTGACCCACCTTACACTTATTTTTTGGATGATGTAGAAATTGTTGGAAATGAGTTAAACGAAGTTCCATTTGGATTCCATCAAATTAAAGTGGTTGACGGAAATGGTTGCTTTAGAACTCAAGGAGCCGAATTAATTAATGATTGTATAGTTGTTTCAACAGGCTTTTCGCCAAATAGCGACGGCATAAATGACTTGTGGACAATCCAAAGAATTCAGAATTATCCTGATAATACCGTTAGAGTATTTAATAGGTACGGTCAATTGGTTTTTAAAACAGAAGAATATGATAATACTTGGAATGGAAACTCTAGTGGACTCACCTTGCCTATTGGTACATATTATTACGAAGTAGAAGTAAGAATTGCATCTGGCGAATCGCAAATATTTACAGGTAGCTTGGTAATTTTAAAATGAAAAAGTTAATTCTCATATTGGTTTTGTTAGGAGCAATGAGCTTTTCATTTGGACAATCTGCGCCGTATTACACTCAAAATATTTTTAACAAATTCGCCATAAACCCAGCAACAGCAGGCTTAACCGATTGCCCCGATTTTAAATTTGGGCATCGACGGCAGTGGATGGGGATTTCCCAAACACCGGTTACCAGTTTTTTTACTTTTAACACCTCTTTTGGCAAAGAAGACAAAAACCCCAGGGCTTTTCATGGTTTTGGTGCGAGGTTTATTACCGACCAAGCTGGTCCTTTTTCTGCACAGAGTTTTCATTTAGGTTACGCCTATCACTTGCAGGTAAATAACAAATACACCCTTTCTGCAGGAGCCTTTGTTGGATTAAGAAATTACGTATACGATGGAGGTTCGGTAGTTACCCCAGTTTTCGACCCAATTGTAAACGCAACTAGCTCACTGTTAATTTACCCTGAGTTTGATCCAGGTGTTTACTTGTATTCTAAGGATGATTTTTTTGGATTTAGCGTGGCCAATTTTATTCCATTTAAGCTGCAAACTTCTAGTGATGCTATTGGGTCACCATCAAATAATGTGAAACATTATTCCATTACCTATGGTAGAATAATTACAGCTAAGGGATATTATTACACATTTATTCCATCTGCTATGGTGAGGTTTACCCCATATGGCGTGCCTTCTGTAGATTTAAATTTTATGTGGTACATCGAAGATAATTTTGCTTTAGGAGCTAGTTATAGAAACCCATTGGGGTTATCATTTATAGCTGAAATGAGGTTTTTACAGAGATTTAGATTAGGTTACGCATTTGACTATGGAGCAATTGGACCTCAAGGAGCTTTTCCGTTTACGCATGAAGTAATTCTCTCTTTTTTAGCCTGTAAAGACAAAGAAAAATTGAATAAAAAGCCTGTTTGCCCTGCCTATAGATAAACATTTGTTTATATGATAACAAACTTATATTTGTATGTTTAAGAAATTTAAACGATTTTCACTCACTTTTTGGGTAATGAAATTAAATAAAACACAACGTTTTTGAAAAAAGAACGTCTCAATATATTGAATACTGCAGGAATGACGAAATACCTAAGGGTAATTTTAGGATTATTTTTTATCTTATCGAACTTAGACACTTTTGCTACTCATAAAAGAGGGGCAGAGTTTGAGTATAGGTGCAAGCCTAATGGCACTTATGAAGTTACCCTTTACTTTTATTACGACTGTACAGCTACAATTCCTCCTCCTTCAAGTGTTAATGGCAACATAACCTACCAGGCAAATTGTTCAAACCCACCTGCTTTACCTACTAAAAACTTTCAGTTAATAAACCCGGGAGGTACTGAAATTTCTCAGCTTTGCCCATCTGTCGAGTCCAATTGCGGCACAGGCTCAATTCCCGGAGTTGAGTTGTATATTTTTAGGGATACTAGTGTGGTTTTGCCTCCCTGCCAATGGAACATTAACTTCACTCTATGTTGTAGATCAGTTGGAGTTGATAATCTAATTAACTCTCAGGGCCAGCCTTTTTATGTTGATTCAAGAATAAATACAAATGTATCGGCTTGTAATAGTTCTCCGATTTTTACTTCACAACCTGCACCTTATGTTTGTGAGCAAGACAATTTTACTTTTGGACTGGGAGCCTTTGATCCTGATGGAGATTCGCTAACTTTTGAGTTAGTGGAAGGCAAAAGATCTTCTACTCAATCGCTTTCATACTTAACTCCACCCTACGATTTTGAAAATCCGATTGATTCAATAATTCCATTTGCACCAAATGTTAATATTAATCCATTAAATGGTGAAATAAATTTATTTCCAACAGCCCAAGGAGAGTTTGTTATTGTAGTTAGGGTAAATGAATACGATAGAAACACACGTCTGCTAAAGGGTTTTGTAAAAAGAGACTTTGCAGTAATTGTAAGAAATTGTGGTTCCAATAACACTCCATTTGCTATTGGAGATAGTGTTTCACAAGTGATTTCCTACGGTAGTAAATTAAGTAAAGATACTGTCTCATCCTTTCCAGGAAATGATACGCTTTGTTTTGAAGTAAATTTCGCTGATTTTGATTTAACCCCTACTGACACCCTCTCCGTCTCTTCAAATATTGCTACAATTCTTGGTTCTACTGCCACACTTACAACCACTGGTGTAAACCCCCTTACTGCTAGAGTTTGTTGGCCAATGAATGGTGTAAGTGAAGGAACTTATGAGATAACAATAAATGTTAGAGATAATAATTGTCCTGTAAATGGCCAATCATCTGTTACAGTATCTATTGTGGTAAATGGTGATGCAACACCAACAGGATTTACCCAAATTGCAGAAACTTGTCCAGGCACTCAAGATGGCGGATTTAGGGCTGAGTTTTCAGGGGGCCTTGGGCCTTTTAAATTTTTGTGGGCTGTCTCAAATAATGGTGTTCCGGGAACCTTTTCTTTGCTTCCAAATGATACAAATCAAATCCTTCAAAATGCTGTTCCAGGAAAGTTTTACCAATTTAGAGTTGTAGATAAGGGTACTGGATTTACCTCTGCAGCCAGTCAATTTATTATGACTTACGTTGCAACTTCAGGCATGATCATTCAGCAGGATACCATCTTGAGACCAAATTGTAGAGATGTATGTGCAACAGAAATTGAAATTATTCAAATAGTTGGAGGGAATGTTTCGCCTGACACAGTTACCTCTTACAGCTTTGAGTGGAAAAATAGTTCAAACGTAATAGTTGATAATACCAACCATCCGAAAAATTTATGCCCGGGAAATTATACTGTAAAGCTTACTGATGACAATGGATGTGATACTACATACAATTATGTTTTAAACACACCAGCAACCTTTAATGCAATTTTTACTGACTCAACCGACGTTTTGTGCAAAGGAGAAAGTACTGGTGAATTAGTATTACAAGGGCAAGAAGCTACTTGCGGAATTATTGAAAGTGTTTGTGCATCTTCTGATTTGAAAGTAGATACAATTGAATCGGGTAACCTAGTTTTTGATTTTAATACATTTCCATCAGCATTTCCAAATGGTTCTCAAAAAACAAGGCAACAGTTTTTATATAGAGCTTCGGAGTTGACAGCAATAGGAATGACTTATGGAAAAATTTCAGCTATCGACTTTTTTGTATCTGGATTTCCTGCAACTATTCCAAACTATTCTATCTCAATTATTTGCACAACAGAAGATTCTTTAAATGATTGGGTTGCATCAGCTAGCACTGTTTACGATTCAAAATCAACTTCGGCCATAGCCGGAATTTGGAATAGAATAAATTTTGATAGGTCTTTTCAATGGGATGGAGTGTCAAATATTATTATTGAATTATGTACTGAGATTACTAACACATCTGTTAACCTTCCAACAAGGATGACAACAACTACTTTTCCATCATCCTTAACTTATAGCTCTGATACGACTGAAGCCTGCGGACAAAATACAATTAGCCCAAGTAATATTACGATTGGAGGCACTCCATATACCATAAATAATTTCAAAAGACCTGATATTATTTTTAGGTATTGTGATGTAGAATACAATTATGCTTGGGTTCATAATGGCTCATTAACAGATTCAATAGCGCAAAATTTATCTGCCGCCACCTATACAGGTGTAGTAACAAACTCTGATGGTTGTTCAGATAGTGTATCCTATACTATTACAGAACCAGACTCAGCTTTCAGAATAATTTTTACAGATTCTCTTCCATTAGTTTGTTTTGGCGATACAAATGGCCAAATGACGGTAACTCCGTTGCATGGGTCGGGGCCTTACAATTACAATTGGAACCCATCTACAATTTCTTCCCCTGATAGCACTGCAACCAATTTAAGGGCCAACACTATTTATAATGTTACCGCAACAGATAACAATAGCTGTATTGCTACTAATTCTATTTCAATTGGCGAAAGAGACCAATTAGATCCTGTTCATTCTATTTTGCAAAATATTGTTTGTGCGGGCGATACGCAAGGAGTTGTGCTGATTTCCCCAACTATTGGAGTTGCTCCATTTACTTACCAATGGACTCCAAATGTAATTTTTGGAACGGGAGGAGATAGTGTTGGAGTAAATATTAAAGGGGGGGTTACTTATCGCATAACATTAACTGATGCAAATGGTTGTGTTGATTCAACAAGTTTTGCCTTACCTGCACCAATTGGAATAGCTCCAACCCAAGTTATTGAAATCGATCAGCCTTGTTTTCAAGATACTATAGGAGTGGCAGCTATAATTCCAACAAATGGCTTGGCACCGTATTCTTATACTTGGCCAACTGGGGTAATTCATATAGATAATAGTGATAGCACCAGAGCAATTAACTTAAGGGCAAATATTGATTACAAGGTTTATGTAACCGATGCCAATACCTGTTTAGATTCCATTACTGTTAATGTAGATGAGCCAACTTTACTAACTGCAAATTTTGTAGACTCTACCGATGCCCTATGTTTTGGAGCAGCAAATGGAACAGCAAAGATTAGAGCAAAAGGTGGAACTCCAAATTACAATTTCAATTGGGAGCATGATGGTACTCAAATAGATAGTATTTCTACTAATTTACCTTTCGGAAATTGGGTTGTTACTGTTACAGATAACAATGGTTGCGAAACAAGAGATTCTGTAAATATTAACCAACCCGGCGCCTCAATGATTGCAGAAATTACTAATGTTTCTAGAATTACATGTTTTAATGCTGATGATGGAAGCTTTAGAGGAAAAGTAACAGGAGGCACAAAACCTTATAAATATTCTTGGAATGGTTCTCCATTATTGATAAATGACTCCCTAAGAAATAACCTTGGACCTGGGCAATATATTTTAATTGCTGAAGATGATTTAGGTTGTTCTTATTCTGATACAATCAGTTTATTAGAGCCAACAGACCTTACAGCTACTTTAGATAGTATTGCAAATACAACATGTTTTGGTGCAGATGATGGTTATATTGGAGTATCACCTTCAGGAGGTAGAAACCCTTACACCTTTGAATGGAACGACCCACTTCTTCAAACCGATTCTTTCGCCGCAAATTTACCTGGTTCAGTTGCGGGTTTGCAATACAGATTCATTCTAAGAGATTCAGCTAACATTTGTGCTGATACAACCTTTTACACAATTACTTCTCCTATTTCTATTTCTTTCACAAAAGACAGTACCAACATTTTATGTTTTAATAACACAACAGGTACGGCTCGTGTTTTAGCGTCAAACGGAACACCTCCTTATAGATATTCATGGTCACCAATAGTCGATAATGATTCAAGTTTAACAAACGCAGGAGCAGGTTTTTACAAAGTAGAAATTAGAGACACCAACAACTGTTTCGATACAGCCACATTCAACATTCAACAGCCAGATACATCACTTTACGGATTCTTTTCAAACGTTGATAGTATTTCTTGTAATGGTTTAACAAACGGATCGGCAACTTATCGCATAAAAGGAGGTACACCACCTTATGATTACACATGGTCAGCAGGGTCTGGATTCGGAAATCCAGCAGATTCTACAACAAATAATTTAGGAGCCGGAAACATTTTAATTACAGTAACAGATGATAACTCTTGCACTCAAGTGTTAGATACGGCAATTATTGCAGAACCCACTCCAATTCTTGGCACAATTGTAAGAAAAACAGGAGCAGGTTGTAATGGAGCTTCCAATGGCACAGCAACGGTGAGGGCATTAGGAGGTTTTGGTAGTTATACTTACACTTGGTCTGCAGGAACGGGTGGTGCAAATGACACAACCACCACAGGTCTTTCATCTGGTCCATTTTCTGTTACAGTTGCTGCCGCAAATGACCCTACCTGCTTTATAGTTGTTTCAGATGTTATTTCAGATAATGCTCCGATTCAACTTATTGTTGATAGTGTTTCAAATTTATCTTGCAATAATTCAAATGATGGCTTTATTGCAGTAAGCGCAACAGGTGGGTATGAATCTTTTGTTTATTCATGGAGTCCAAATATTGCCATTACAGATTCATTTGCGTCTAACCTTAGTGCAATAAGTTATACAATAGTAATTACTGACACAGGAAATTGTCCTCCTGCAGACACAATTATTACCTTAACGCAGCCCTCAAGTTTAGTAATTGCTAAAGTGGATAGCTCAAACGTTTCATGTTTTGGCAATAATGATGGAAAAGCGAGAATAAGTGTGAGTGGAGGAACCCCAAATTATTCCTTTACTTGGAATACTTCCCCAATTCAAACCAACGACTCTGCTGTTAATTTAATTTCAGGAATATATAAGGTGATTGTTACTGATGGGAATTTATGCTCTGATTCTGTAAACTTTAAAATTGAGCAACCATTAGCTAGTATAGTTACTTCAACATCAGTATTGTTAAATGCTTCGTGTTTTGGGTTTTCTGATGGTTCAGCTAAAGTTTCTCCTTCCGGAGGTAATACCCCATATAACTACAGTTGGAGTCATAATGCTACCTTGAATGATTCTCTAGCAACGGGTTTAGATTCAGGAACTTATGTTGTTGAAGTTACTGACGCCAATGGGTGTTCTGCAGGTCTAGATACAATAATAATTACTGAACCGATGCCTTTTTCTGCTACTCTACTTATAGACAGTAACGTTTCATGTTTTGGTTTAAACAATGGAGGGATGTCTGTAACAGGTATTTCTGGAGGTACATCACCTTATCGGTATTTATGGAGTGGAGGAACACCACCTTTAAACCAATCATCAATTACAGGATTGTCGGCTTTAGGTTATACAGTAACTGTAACAGATACCAATGGGTGTTTTGTTGTTTTAACAGATACCATTGTGCAGCCCACCCAACTTACAAATTCACCCGCCGCACCTAATTTGCCTGGGTTTAGTTATTTAGGGGATTACGAAAATCAACATATTTATTTCAGTGCTGCTTTTATGACTTGGGACCAAGCAAGAGCGGCTGCCTTAAATGTTGGTGGAGACCTTCTTGTAATAAAAGATTCTGCATCAAATTCATTTTATAACAGTGTATTCCCAATTTCCTCTTGGATTGGTTTATACCAAGATACTTTGTCTCCCTCATATTCTGAACCATTAGGTGGTTGGTTCTGGGTTGATGGGACTCCCCTAGTTTATTCCAATTGGTCCCCAGGAGAACCGAATAATTTTTTCGGAAATTCAAACCCAGAAAATCATGGACAGTTTTGGGATGCCTCTGGAGGGTGGAATGATATTCCGGGTACAGATTTATATCAGTTTGGTATGTGGATAAATAAAGGAGGGTCAAGTAAAGAAGATGTAACTTGTAATGGATTAAACGATGGTGTTGCAATTGTAGATATGGGAGGTGGAGTTCCTCCTTATAGTTACGCGTGGAGCAATGGGGGAAATGACTCAATTGCAGATAGCTTAATTGCGGGAACTTATTTTTTAACAGCAACCGATGCAAATGGTTGCGAATTTTTAGATACGGTAGTTATTAATCAACCAGATTCTTTAATAGCAACCATTGTTGATAGTTTAGATGAAAGTTGCTCTGGAGCAAGTGATGGTCTTGCACGAGTAGTTTGGACTGGAGGAAATGGAGATGTTAATTTTTTATGGAATAATAATGTTACCGATTCAATTGCTGATAGCCTAGCAGCAGGAAGTTATGGAGTAAGAGTTCAAGACGTAATAGGTTGTTCAGACTCAGTACAAGTTACAATTAATGCGGCGTCTTTAATAAACATTGCCTTTTCTAAATTAGCTGATAATGATTGTTTTGGTACCTCTCTTGGTTCAGCTAAAGCAATTGCATCTGGCGGGGCCGGAACTTTAACTTATTCTTGGTCTAATGGTGTAATTTTAGATGATACCATATCAACAGGCTTGCCGGCCGGTTTTGTTAAAGTCAATGTTACAGATACAAATTCTTGCTTTAGAGAAGACTCGATAGAAATATTTGAACCCAACGAAATTATTATCAATCATACAGTTGATACAATTCCAACATGTACTGGCAGCAATGGTCAAATAACCGTACAAGTTATTGGAGGAACTCAATTTAATTCTAATCCTTATTTATATACATGGCTAGATGGAGGTTTAGATACTTTAAACCCTCAACCTTCAGATTCAATAGCTTCAGGATTATCCCCTCAAGCGTATACCATTGTTATTGAAGACTCAAATGGATGTAGCCAATCAAAATTAGTTCCGCTAAATGCCATTAATGGCCCTGTAATTACACTTGATAATATTTCAAATGCATTATGTGATGATGACACTACTGGCTCAATAAATATTTCTGTTGCAAGCCCAGCAGGCCCGTTTACCTACTTATGGTTGCCCGATAGTCAAACTGTAGAAGATGTTTCAGGTTTAGATAGTGGCCAATACACAGTTCAAGTAACAGATACCAATAATTGCCCAGCATTTGAAACTTATGATGTTTCAGATGGTAATGGTTTTGCTATTTTAATGCTTAGTAATCAAGTGCTTTGTAATGGAGATTCAAATGGGTTAGCTGCTGCTACTCCTTTAGGTTCATCAGGAAAGCATACATTTAATTGGAAT
>JABAYK010000035.1:5577-12546 GCA_018609045.1 Flavobacteriales bacterium | reverse complement strand
CATTAAAACTAAAGTAGAAGAGATACTTGATGACATTAGAAAAAACGGAATTTTTAATTTAGACCCATATAGCGATGGACTCAAAATTTACACAACCATAAATTCAAGAGTTCAAAGGCATGCAGAAACCGCACTAACCAATCATTTAAACAATCTTCAAAAGCAATTTAATTCTGAATGGACAGAAGAGAGGTGGACTGATAATAAAGAAAAGCTTATTCAGCTACTTAAGTTAAAGCGCTATAAAGATTTCGAAAAAGTTTGTTCAGCATTGGAAAAAAATGTTGAGCTTTCTCCTGAAAATGAAGCGCTTTTGGTAAACATGAAAAGAGACTTGACCCGCTTACATGCCGGATTTACCTGCATAAAAAATACAGGTGAAGTTTTGGCTTGGGTTGGAGGAAGGGATTTTCGTTATACACAATACGATCATGTAAAAAGAACCAGGCAAGTTGGGTCTGTTTTTAAACCCATAGTTTATGCTACGGCAGTTGATCAAGGTGTTAACATTTGCAACTATTTTAAAAATAACAAGAAGTCGTATGATAAATATGACGATTGGGAGCCAAAAAATGCAAGTAATAATTACAACGGAGAATACACTATGAAGGGAGCCCTTACTTATTCTTTAAATGTTGTTTCAGTTCAGGTTTAGTTTAGAGCAGGGCTTTTAGATGTTTTAAATGTAGCTAGCCAAATGGGGATAACCACAAACCTTCCGGAAGTTCCTAGTATTTCTTTGGGAACTCCAGATATTAGTTTGTACGAAATGGTAAACGCTTACACATGTTTCGCAAATGATGGCAATCGGGTAAATACTAAATACCTTGAAAATATTCAACTTCCATCAGGAGAAATTATTTATAAAAATCGGCCTAAAGAAATTAAAGAAGTTTTTTCAAGCAATGTTGCCGACATAATGACCAATATGATGGAGTCTGTTGTGAATAACGGAACCTCGAAGGCATTAAGAACGGATTATGGGTTTAAGGGCTCAATTGCAGGTAAAACCGGAACTACCCAAAATCAATCTGATGGTTGGTTTATTGGTTATACACCACAATTTACAGCTGGAGCTTGGGTAGGCGCTGATAATCCAGATATTCACTTTAAATCTCTTTCTAGTGGTTCAGGATCTAAAACAGCGCTTCCAATTTGGGCAGATTTTGCGCTAAATCTAAAAAACGACCCATACTGCTCTTATTTGTTAGAAGGTGAATTTACCAGACCTTCAGAAAAATCTATGAATTGTTTAAACCAGCCTTTATATAGAGAAAAGGAGCTCTAAGCAAAAAAAATAATTTTTTGAGACTTTAATTTAATTCTTGCTCGAGTTTAAGCATGTTTAGTAGGGTAGCAGCAGCTTCAATGCCTTTGTTTCCATGTTTTCCACCAGATCTGTCTAAAGCTTGTTGTTTGATATTATCTGTTAAAACACCAAAAATTACAGGTTTTCCTGTTTTTAAAGAAACATCTTTAATTCCTTGGCTCACTGCAGAACACACATAATGAAAATGATCTGTTTCTCCTTTAATTACTGAGCCAACACAAATTACACCATCAACATCGTGTTTTTCTATTAGCCATTGAGCCGCCAGAGGCAATTCGAAACTACCAGGAACTTTGTAAGTGAAAATATTGCTTTCTGGAACATTGCAATATTTCAAAAAATCGAGGGCACCGTTTTTAAGATTGTTTGTAATTTCAAAATTCCAATCTGCCCAAACAATACCAATTCTTAAGTTTTTTAATCCTTTGAACTCAATTATACCGTGGTCAGAAAGATTTTGTTCAGCAGTAGCCATTACATTTTTCCTTCAGCGCGGGCAATATATTTGTCAATATTTCTGCCTTCTTGAGATTGAGGATATTTATTCTTAATCTCATTAAAAGAATTTAAAGCTTTTTTGTACTCTCCCATAGTTTCATAAGTAAGAGCAGCTTTCTTTAAATAGATTGGAGTCGTAAAATTGTTTTCATTGTCTTTGGCAGCTCTTAAGTATTCAGTAACTGCATGATCGTAATCTTCTAAGGCAACATAAGAATCTCCCATTACACCTTTAGCAACAGAACTAACCATAACATCAGAAGAACTAAAATCTTCTAATTGACGGATTGCTAATTCATATTCACCTTTTTTGTAATGAATTACACCTAAATAATAATGAGCTAAATTGGCTGACTCAGTCATGCCATATTCATCAATAATGGTTTCAAAACCAAAGTAGTTTCCATCGCCATAGATGGCTAAATCAAGTGAATCTTTTTCAAAGTATTGCTCAGCTTTCCACATTTGTTCTCTTGCTTCAGCTTCTAAAGGTTGCAAGTACAATTGTGTAAAACCAAAATAACCGCCTACAACAGCAATTAAAATAATACCAATTATGGAGAGGTTTTTTTGGTTATCCTCTAAATATTGTTGGGTTTTGTTATAGCTTTCAACTACATCAACAATTACTTCTTCTTCGTGTTCTTTATTTTTCTTTGCCATTTAGGGTCAAATTTTGCGAGTGCAAATATAGATTTTTCAATTTACTCGATATACCCTAAATTCCAACATTTTCACAATCAATTTTTAATAACACATCACATTACATTTGCAACATGTCTCAATTGGTATTAAATCATCTCTCGTTGGTTAATTTTAAATCTTACCAACAGGCAGAAATTAACCTTTCTGAAAATGTAAATTGCTTTACTGGCGATAACGGAACAGGCAAAACAAATTTGCTGGATGCTATTTATTATTTGGCGTTTTGTAAAAGTTTTTTTAATCCTATTGATGTACAAAATATCTATAACGAAGAGGATTTTTTCATGATTCAAGGTAAATTCAATTTGAAAGAAAATGAAGAGACCATTTATTGTGGAAATCACAAGCTGAAGAAAAAAGTATTTAAAAGAAACGATAAGGAGTACAGCAAATTAGCGGAGCATATTGGCGTAATTCCTTTGGTAATGGTAAATCCGGCAGATACTCACATCATTAATGATGGAAGTGATGTAAGGCGCAAATTTATTGATGGTGTTATTTCTCAATATGATAAAACGTATTTATCAAAATTATTAGCCTACAATAAATCATTGTACCAAAGAAATAACCTTTTAAAACACTTTGCAGAAGAACGCAGGTTCGACGAAAGTTTAATTGATGTTTATGACCATCAATTAAATGATTTTGGGAAATTTATTTCAAATGCAAGAAAACAGTTTTTGCAAGAATTTATTCCAACATTTAGAACCTTTTACCAAAGAATAAGTCAGAAAGCAGAAACTGTTGGGTTTGATTATAAATCTCATTTAGATGAACACCCTGACTTAATGGAACTTTTTGAGTTAAGCCGAAAAGACGATAGGGCTGCCCGTTATACCACCAAAGGAATACACAAAGATGACTTGATTTTTACTTTAGAGGAAAGACCCTTGAGAAAGTTTGGGTCTCAGGGGCAGCAAAAAACCTTTGTTACTGCGCTAAAAATGGCTCAATTTAACTTCATGAAAGAAAAGAAAGGGTTAAAACCATTGTTGCTTTTAGATGATATTTTTGATAAGCTTGATGACCAAAGGGTAAAATCAATAATGCAAATGGTTAGCTCAGAAGAATTTGGACAAATATTCGTAACTGATACATCTAGAAATAGATTAGAAGGTTTATTTGACGATATTCACCAAGAAGTAAAATATTTTGAAATAGACCACTTAGGCAAAATATCTGAACACCATGAGAAAAGGTAACCAACAACCACTTAAAGAAGTTATTGAATACATGCTTAAGGTCTATAGGCTTGATAATGGAATTAAAGACCATAACATAAAAGCATCTTGGGACGAAATTGTAGGCCCACAAATAGCTAAACACACCAAAAGTGTTGATTTAAATAACAAATATTTGTACGTAGAGATAGATTCAGATGTAATGCGTCACGAACTTAGCTACGGTAAAACCCTAATAATAAAAAAGGTAAATGAGTTTTTAGGCGAAGAAAAAGTTGAAAAATTAATTCTAAGATAATTACAAGTCTTTTTCTTCGATAGTAATTCCCATGCTTTTTAGAAATTTGGCAGCATACTCAAAATAGCCATATTTCTCTCCCAATATCTCTGGTACAAATACGCCAGAATTAGTAAAATTATCCTCTAAAGATTTTCTAGCTACGGCGCATGCTGTATAACCTGTAGTTCTTGCCATTGATGAAAAACCATTCTTAAAATCTTTTCTGTCGTAAATGTCAATTTGTTTGTTTAAGTTTTCGCCTTTTAACAAGAGTCTCATAAAAGTAAACTCATCATCTTCCGGGTTTAATTTCCATTGATTGAAAAGAATTTTTGAGTTAAACTCTAATGGTGTGGGCGAGTCGCCTTCATCGCTCAAAAGTCCACCATCTAGTAGAACTTTAATTGCAGCTGCATGTCCCGGATGACGGAGTGTTTTTTCAATCATGTTCGGAATAGAAGGGTAAGAGTTGAGTAAACTTCTTAAGCCATCGCTTACAAAAGCCTCCAAAACACCTGCTTTTTCAAAATCTAAAATTTCGTATTCTGTTAATGGTGGTTGTGTAATATTCTTATTCTCACTCCTAAATCTTGCAGGCCTTGTGTATTCCTCAATAACATCTACAGGAGAAAATGGTGCTTTGTAGGCAAAAGGTGGAGTTTTTTCAAAAGGCAAGCCACCGACATAACAGGTGTAGTCTTTTAGTCCTTTTGTGGCATAATAGCCGGGTGCTAAATGACTAAATCCTGGGGCAATTCCACAGTCTACCATGGCAAAGCAATTATTATTTTTAGCGGTTTCGTTTAGCAGGTTTGCATCTTCAGGAAAAAAAGAAATATCAACAACGTTTTTACCTAATGCTAACAAAGATTCCAAAACCTTAAAACCCATAAAACCAGGCACTGCCAACAAAACCAGGTCAGCTTTTTCAGTATTAACTTTTAAATCATCTGTATTTAAGGCATTTGCAATTTGCTTTTTACCCCTAAAGTTTGTTAGAAGTTCTAAATTCTCTTCAGATTTATCAACTGCTGTTACCAAAAAATCCTTTCCTAAGTCTGTTGCAATTAGTCTTCCAACCATACCACAACCAATTATTGTTATTCTTTTTTCAATCACTTGTTTAGAAGTTTATTTTTTGCATAATTTCACGCATTTGCAATATTGTAAATTTGCCGAATTAATGGCATAAAATTCGTAAAAGAATCGACAATAATTTATTTATGACAAAATATTTTACCCCAATTATCATACTTATTTTCTCAACTTTTTTTTCAATAGCCCAAGAAGATCAAGCAAAGAAATCTAACAAAAAGTTTAATCTTTTTTCTAATTCAGATTCAACTGAAATTCCTAAAAACTTATACCTATGGGGAAAGGTTTTAGAAAATGATATGCCATTGGCAGGTGCACAGGTTTTGGTGTATAGAGATGGAATAAAAAGAGATGTTTATAAAACTGATAGTCAAGGATTTTTTGATGTTTACTTAGATTATGGCTTTATATATAGCTTAGAGTTTGGAAAACCAGGTTATGTAACAAAAAAACTAACAATTGAAGCTGATAATATCCCTATGGCAGATAGAGAATACGGGTATGAAACTGGAGATTTTAAAGTGGAAATTTTTAGGGAAGTAAAAGGGGTAGATTTTTCAATTTACGACAAACCAATTGGCAAAATATTTTACAGCGTAAACTCTCAACAATTTGTTTATGACAGAAGGTACATTGCCAAAATGAAAAAAGAAACAGAACCACTTGAATTAGAAATTGCTGAAAAACTCAATGAACTTGAATCTGACCAAGCCTTTTTGAAGGATAAATATGATGTTTACATAAGAGATGGTAAAATTGAATTTGAAGCTGAAGATTATGATTTGGCAAAAACATACTTTAAAGAAGCTTTAAACCTGTTTCCAAATGAAGACTATCCAATAAACATGGTAGCCAAAATAGATAGTATTCAAAATAATTTTGCTGAGTCTGAAGCTTTAAAGTTACAGCGTTACATTGCAAAGGCAGATTCTTCTTTCGATAAAAACGAATATGAAAATGCAACCTTAGGTTATCAAACAGTTTTAGGAGTTGACCCTACAAATGATTACGCCAAAAAGAGGTTATTAGAATCAAAAGACTTATTAGCAGCTCAACTTAAAAAAATTGAGGATGATAACGCACCTAAACCTCAAAAAATAGATATTTCGAATATAGAAATTAACACCCATTACATTGAAAAATCTAGAGAAATAGCCAAAAAGTATCCGCAAGGAGTTACCAAAGAAGAATATAAACAAGGCAACAAGATTGTTTACCTTATTTACGTTGTTGAAGGCTCAAAAGGCGTAGAATACAAAAAAGTGAAACACGATTGGGGGGGGGAATACTACTTTAGAAACGAAGAATCTATTCCTAAATTTCAATACAATAAAGAAACCCTTAGCAATAATTAATGCTTAAAAGAGGTGTAACTTCATTATTATTCATTTTAGTTTCTGTTTTAGTTTTTGCTCAATACGAAAACAAGCTAAGAATTTATGGTAAGGTAACTTACAACGATAAAAACCTTGAGTCTGCCAATGTTGACCTATATCAATTTGGCGAACAAGTTGAAGGTATTATTACGAATAATTCAGGCAGGTTTGAGTTTATTTTAGATTTAGAAACTGAATATTCTATTGAGATTACAAAACCAAATTTCATCACCAAAGTAATTTCTATCAATACCAGCGGTTCAGATCCTAACCAAGCCCTTTATGGATATGAATTTGGTGGTTGGGAAGTAGGTATTTACAAAGATTTTAAAGAGTTAGACAAAACCGTTTTAGAAGCTCCTATTGCAATTATTGAATACTCCGAAGAAATACAAAACTTTGATTACAACATTAAATACACTCGAAAAATTCTTGATAAATTAGAAACCCTTCAAGCAAAAGCAGAAGAATTAGAAAAAAATCAAGAGCTTCAGGGTAAAAAGC
>JABAYK010000035.1:0-5567 GCA_018609045.1 Flavobacteriales bacterium | reverse complement strand
ATTACAATGGTTTTATCAAAGATGGCGATAAAGCTTTTAATGCTGGTCAGTGGGAAAAAGCTCAAACTTTATATGCTGATGCTTTGGAATTAAAAAACCTAGAAGCATATCCTAAGCAAAAACTAAAAGAAATTGATGAGAGAATAGCTTCTGCCAAAGCCCTTGATGAAAAGTATCAAAATGTGATTGCTCAAGCAGATTTATTATTTCAAAACGATAGGTACCAAGAAGCCAAACTGCAGTATCAAGAGGCAATATTGTTAAAAAACAATGAAACCTATCCTAAACAAAAAATAATTGAAGCCGATCAAAGAATTAATGATTTATTAGTTGCTCAAAAACAGAAAGAAGCTGCAGAAAAACAAAAACAAGAAAATTTTAACCAGTTGTTTAGCTCTGCATCAGGCTTTTTAGAAACTGGAAATTTTAATCAAGCTAAGGAAAGCGCAGAGTTGGCCTTAAAAGAGTTTCCAGAAAACACTGAAGCCAAAAAACTTTTATTGGAAATCGAAGATAACATAGAAGCTAAAAAAGCAGCCAAAGCAGCTGAGTTGTTGACTCAAAAAGAAGAGGATAAAAGAAAGCAAGCAGAAGCTAAGAAATTAGCAGAAGATTTAAATAAACTAGTTGCAGAAGCAGAAGAATTTAGGCTAAATGGAGATTTAAGTAATGCGAAAGCAAAATATGTAGAAGCCAAAAAATTCGGAAAAAATACTAGTTCGATTGATTTGAAAATAAAAGAAATTGATGGGCTAATTGAGGAAGAAAACCGTCAAAATGTTTTCTATCAAAATCAATTAAGTTTAGCCCAAGTTTTAATTGAAAAGAAAGATTATAAAAATGCATTAACCAAGCTAAACCAAATAAACTCAGATTTTCCAGATAGAAAAACAACTGTTGAAAAAATAGATTTTGTAAACGGAATTTTAACCAAACAATCGAAAGAAGAGGAAGAAGCATTTAGGCTTGCCAGAATTGAAGAAGAAAAAGAAAATGCAAGAAAACTCGATTTGCAATACAAAGGCTATATTAATTCTGGAAACGATTTATTCAACAAAGGTCTTTACGAGCAAGCTTTGGCCAAATACAAACTAGCATCTGAAATAAAACCTGAAGAAAATGAAGCTCCTCAAAAAATGTATTTGGTACAACAAAAAATAGAAGAAAAATTGGCTACTCTAGCAAAAAGTAATACCCAAGAAGAAATAAAAGCAACAAGTAACTCAAAGAAAACAGGCAAGTTGGACTTAAAAGAAGATCCTGATGTTATTACCGAAGAGTTTTTGAGCCAGTTATCAAAAGAATATCCTGAGGGAGTAACAGAAGTTATTTACACCAAAGGAAATAAAGAAATTACCAAAAGAGTAGTAATTATAGGAGGACAAGGAGCAGTTTATAGAAAAGTTAAACACAATTGGGGTGGAGAGTTTTTCTTTAAAAATAACGACCCTGTAACAAAATTTATTTGGGATAAAGAAACCGTGCTATAAACCTACATTTGTAACATGCCAAATGGTTTAAAATATATATTAGGATTACTCGGATTAGCATTGTTGTTTTTTGGCTTGTGGTATATCAGAACTATTATTGGATACATATTGGTTTCGGCAATTTTATCATTAATAGCGCAGCCTTCAAATAGGTTTTTGAACAAATTAAAACTTGGTAAAATATCCATTCCAAAATCAATTTCTGCCGCTATTTCCTTATTCTCTCTAATAGCCTTGTTTTTTGGAGTTATTAGTTTATTTGCACCCTTGGTGGCTAGCCAAGCAAGGGCAATTTCAAACATTAATGTCGATTTAGTTATCCAAAATTTAAAAGGCCCCATAAACGTAGTGGAGCAGTGGATGAATCAATATAATGTAACCACAGAAAACACATCAGACTTAATTAGATCTAAATTGAATGAAATACTTGATATTTCAGATGTTACAGGAATTTTCTCTTCTTTACTTGGAACATTAGGAAATGTTTTTATTGCCTTTTTTTCTATTTGTTTTATCAGTTACTTTTTTATCAAAGAAGAAAATTTATTCTACAACATTTTAATTTCGTTTAGTCCTTCAAAATACACCCCACAATTCGAAAAGGTATTGAGCAACACCAATAAATTATTAACCCGATATTTTATTGGAATTTTAGGTCAGGTAAGTTTGATTATTATTTTGATTTCCGTAGGTCTTTCAATTGTTGGAGTTAAAAACGCCGTTATTATTGGGCTTTTCGCAGGTATAATAAATGTTATTCCTTACATAGGGCCTATAATTGGAGCTTTAGTAGGCTTAATTTTGAGCGTTTCAACAAATTTAGATTTAGATTTTTCTACTGAAATTGTTCCATTGCTCATCAAGGTAGTTTCAGTATTTGGCGTGGTTCAACTACTTGATAATTTTGTGTTTCAACCATTTATTTTTTCAAACAGTGTGAATGCTCATCCACTTGAAATTTTCATTGTAATTTTAATTGCCGGAACAGTTGCAGGTATTTCAGGAATGATACTCGCTATACCAATTTACACCTTGTTAAGAATTGTTGCCAAAGAGTTTCTTTCTCAATTTAAAATTGTACAATCTTTAACCAAAAACTTATGAAAGCCTGGTTACCTATTTTATTTCTTAGTCTTTTAACCTTGGCGGGATGTAGAGACAAAAACGACAAAACATTTTCGGGTTATTTAAACTGTTTCATAAATAGTGCAACATATGAGAGTAATAACCCTGAGTTTTCTACAAGTAATTTTTCTGATCCTTCATCAGGAAATACAATTACTAGAACTAGGTTGGATTTTCCAGGAACAAATGGCGGTTTTCTAAATATCTACTTCGAAGGAGAAGAAACAGGAAATTTCAACATAACTAGCAGTGGAGTAAATTCGGCATTTTATACGGATATTAATGCCAATGATTATTTCCCTACTACAGGAATAATTTCAATAACGGAATATAAAACTGCAAATGGTGAAACTACTATCTCAGGAAATTTCGAATTTTCAGCACAATCGCAAATAAGCCAATCATTTTTGCAGTTTACAAACGGAAATTTTTCAATAACAAAATACAATTAATATGAAGTTTAATTTGAGTGAAATCACTGAATTAATTCAATACAGAAGAACCATATATCCTGAATTTTTCTCATCCCGAAAGGTGCATAAAGAACAAATTGAATTGTTGTTAGAAAATGCAAGGTGGGCTCCAACCCATAAACTTACACAACCTTGGTTTTACAAAGTTTTTATGGAAGATGGCTTACAAACTTTTTCCGATTTCTTTTCAGAAACTTATAAGCAATTAACACCAGAGGATAAGTTTAGCGAAATGAAATACCAAAAAATGAAATCGAGGGTAGCTAAATCATCTGCAATTATTGTTGCTTGCATGAAAAGAGATGAAGCCGAACGAGTTCCTTTGGTAGAAGAATTGGCTGCTGTAAATGCTGCAACTCAAAATTTATTACTTACAGCAACAGCTTATGGCATAGGAGTTTATTGGGGTACAGGTGGTGTAACTTACAAAAACGAAATGAAAGATTTTTTGGGTTTAAAACCTGCCGACCAAGTATTGGGTGTGCTGTTTGTTGGTTATCCAGAAGGTGAGTGGCCGCGTAAAACACCACGCAAACCTTTAGAGTATTATACCGAGTGGGTTGAAAGTTAAACCCCAAAAATATGTTTTAAACCGCGGTAAGCATTTCTTTCTAAAATTGGAAATTTCCCATCGGACATAAACAATGCTTGGATTTCTTCAAGCAATAATTCTTTTTGCTCTTTGGTGTATTCTAAAGCATCTAGAGTTCGCTCAATTTTTTGAATTCTTTGAAAATCGTTGTCTGTGTCTGAAATTGCATGTGCATCTTTTCAAAAACTTCATTTTCAGTTTTAGATTTAATAAACTCCATTTCTTCTTCTTGCTCTACAAAGTCTGCATTAGCGCAATAAAAAAGCAAATAAGCATGAAATTCGTCTTTTGAAAAATGAGGATTTATCTCGTTCATATTATAGGTTTTGGATTTTTAAAAGTAATAAAATCTAAAACACTATTTCTTTTTCATTTTTAAGGAATATACTAACGGCACTTTATTGCCAAAAGGCTCTATTTGGTATTGTCTTTCGCCTATTTTTTTTGTTTTTGAAAATGCATCATAAGGAGAATAATCATATTCATCAAAGCTTTCAAGGCTTAAACCATTTAATAATAAACTACCAATAACTTCAGCTAATCCATGGTTCCAACAAACAAACTTCTCAGTTATTTCAGCTTCTTTGTCGGCATAAGTTCCAGTTTCTTCTTCAATTATGGGTTTAAAATACCTGTATTTAATTCCCAAAAAATCATCATCATACATCCAAATTACCGGATGAAACTCTGCCATAATAAAAACCCCATTAGGTTTTAAAAAGTGTGAAACTACATTGGCCCATTTATCTATATCAGGAAGCCAGCCAATAGTGCCATAGCTTGTAAAAACTATATCAAATTTCTTATCGATAACTTTTGGAGAGCTATATAAATCGGTACAAACAAAGTTGCAAGGTGTATTTATTATTTCACTTAAATCAATGGCTTTTTTTATGGCTTCATCACTTAAATCTATTGCAGTAACATCAGCGGCCATTCTTGCTAAACTTAGTGAGTCTTGACCAAAATGACATTGTAAATGCAAAACAGACTTTCCTTTTACATCGCCCAAAAGACCTAGCTCAATTTCATTTAAAGAGCTTTTTCCTTTAATAAATTCTTTGTTATCATAAAAGGCAGATTCATAATGAACTGCAGTTTTTTTATTCCATAAAGCCTTGTTTATTTCTAAATAATTAGAACCTTCCATTTTCCTGTAAATTTGAAACAATAAAAATAAAAGTACCATTTTGAATTTAAACAACTACAACTATACGGAGCATTGGGATAATGTTTATGAAAATACCCAACAAGAAAAATTAGGATGGTACGAAGAAAACCCTGAGCCTTCATTAGGTTTAATAAAGAAGTATGCTAAACTGAATTCAATAATTATCAATATAGGTTCGGGAACTTCTAATTTGCTTGATGAATTACTAAAGGCTAATTTTAAAAGTTTAATTGCTACTGATTTAAGCACTGTTGCTTTGCAAAAACTGGAGGCGAGACTAAATAGTTATCCTAATAAAGTAAAATATATAGTTGATGATTTAAAGAATCCTATAAGCCTAAAAAACATTGATTTGGTAGATGTTTGGCACGATAGGGCGGTGCTTCATTTCTTAACAGAAGTTGAAGATCAAAATACCTATTTCGATTTGTTAAATTCCAAATTAAAAAGAGGAGGTTTTGTTATTCTAGCAGCATTTCATCTAAATGGGGCAGAGAAATGCTCAAGATTACCTGTAATAAGATATAATGCAGAAATACTTGATGAAAAATCAGGCGAGAACTTTAAATTAATTGAAAGTAGGGAATATAACTTCGTTAATCCTAACGGAGATGATAGGCCATATATTTATACAGTTTTTCACACTATTCATATTTTTCGTGTATGCCTTTGTAACAACAATTTCTGAAAGTAGATATAAAAAGAAATTTCCAATG
>JABAYK010000030.1:8830-12853 GCA_018609045.1 Flavobacteriales bacterium | reverse complement strand
CAGATACTATGTGAACTTGAACCTACAAAAATATTCAGGAATAATTCGCTCCACTTGGATAAAAGATTTCGGGTTCAATTTTCAGTTTTAAGTTTAAAAACAAGCTTTTTTCCAAGATTCATAAATCTTTTTTCAACCAAATAATAAATTATCAAACTTGATACAATTGTTATTGAATAACAGGTTATCATATAGAAATAAGGTTGTTCTAACCTGTTTGAGAATTTGGAGAATGTCCAAAATACTAAGGGATGAATTAGGTATAAGGAATAAGAAATATGCCCTAATTGTGATAAGATAAACTGTAGCCACTTTGGAAGTTTTACTTCACCAATTAAAAATGAAAAAGTAAACCCAAAACCAATTAATGAATATACAAATCTATTTACTCCTGTAACGATATTTACCAAGTCTCCTTCTACAGAAAATAGTGATAAAATAACTAAACTTACTATCAAGGTAATTAATGATAATTCATTGTTTTTTAAGTTTTTAAAATATTTACCAATCAACATTCCACCAACAAACAAAAACAACTGATTAAATGGATTTATGTATGTTTTCCATTGTTCGCTTATAGGTAGATTTGAATTGAGAAAATAAAATGCAAATCCAATACCTATAGCTAAAGAAAGAGCAAAAAACAATTCTAGAAACCATTTTTTTTTATTCCCAATAAGTAAAACAATTGGAAAGAATAAATAGAAAACTAGCTCATTTCCAATTGACCAAGAACCAGTAGCTATGTATTTGTCGATTTCAATAACTCCAAAAAGCCCAGTTGCATTTAGAAGTATTGTTTTAAGGGGAAATTTAGTTCCGGATAGAAAAATAGTTCCCAATATACTCAACCAAAGAAGTGGGAAAATTCTAAAAACTCTTTTGATAAAGAAGTTTTTTAGAGAAGATAATTCTAATTTTTGATGGTAAACAACAAAAAGTGTCAATCCACTCAGAATATAAAAAATACCAACTCCATATATTCCCAAAACCCCTAAAACAGAATCACTTTTAAACGGATGCAAAGTCCAAGAACTATAATGATAAACCATTATGGCAAAGGCCATAAAACCGCGTAAATAGTCTAAATTATTTATTCTCATGCGAGGTTTCGTTTTGCAAATAAATTGCAGTTTCCAAGTGTAGTTTTTACTGAATTTACCTTAAACGGAATATTCGGAGATTTTACTCCTTCAATAATTTCGGCATTTGACTCAAAAACCATAAACTCCTGCCACAAACCAGCATCATAAAAGCTTTGTAAAACCTCTTTGCCGCCTTCAACCAAAATACTTTGGATACTTTCTTTTGCTAGGAATTCTAACACTTTCAAAATATCACGTGGGTTAATATCTATCTGATTAATAGATGAGTGATTTATAGCTATTTCTTCGGTTTCAAAAACATAAACCCTTTTATGAAATTCCAGCATTTTTGGAATAAAATCTATTTTTTGTGGCCATCCTAAAATAACAGGAATTGGACTTTTTCCTTTAATCAAGCGTATAGTTAAGCTTGGATTGTCTTTTAGCAATGTGTTTTTACCAACCAAAATTGCATCTTCATTTTTTCTGATTTGATGCACCAATTTATCGGCTTCGCTATTGGTTATTTTTAAAGGTGTTGTATTTAGATCATCAATAAAACCATTTTGAGTTTGTGCCCATTTTAAAACAACGTAAGGCAGTTTTTTGGTGTGAAAATGAAAAAACCTTTTGTTTAGCTCTTTGCAAACTTCTTCCAAAACACCAAATTTCACTTCTATCCCAGCATCCTGAAGTTTCTTTATTCCTTTTCCTGCCACCAAAATATTAGGATCTAAACTTCCAATTACAACTCGTTTAAGTTGATGAAGAATAATTAAATCAGAGCAAGGTGGAGTTTTTCCAAAGTGAGAACAAGGTTCTAAACTAACATAAATGGTGCTATCTTTCAGCAAAGATTTATCCTTTACATTATTGATGGAGTTTACCTCTCCATGTGCCTCACCAGCATTGGTATGATAACCCTCTCCAATAATTTTATTTTGGTAAACTATTACAGAGCCAACCAAAGGGTTGGGAGAGGTGTTGCCTTGCGCATTTAAGGCTAGGTTAATGCATCTTTGCAAAAAATATTCATCATTCACGGGCTCAAAAGTATTTAAACCACACTAATTTGAAAGATTGGAAAAGCAATAAGATTGTTGACATAAAAAAGTATTTTGAGAATAGCTTAACAACTATTTATTCAATTGGTGAAACCCAAAGTATTTTCAAAATATTGATTGAATCAAAACTTGGATTATCCCAAAAAGATTTGATCATAAATCCTGATTTAAAGATTTCAGAATCAGAGGTTTTACAAATTCAATTTGCTTTAAAGCGATTGCTAAAAAATGAGCCAATTCAGTATATTTTGGGTGAAACTCAATTTTTTGATCTTAAAATAAAAGTAACACCAAGTGTTCTTATCCCCAGACCCGAAACAGAAGAATTAGTAAATTGGGTTTTAGAAGATGTAAAAGTATCTTCTCAAGTTTCAATTTTAGACGCTTGCTCAGGAAGCGGTTGTATTGCAATAGCTTTAAAGAGTAACTTACCAAATGCCAAAATTACAGGGGTTGATATCTCTAAAGAAGCATTATCTATTGCCAAGCAAAATGCACAATTAAATAAGGTAATTATAGATTTTGTTGAGGATAACATGCTAGATTCTACCATGAAAGAGAGGTATGAAATAATTGTAAGCAATCCTCCCTATGTTTCAAGAGAAGAGGCCATTCAAATGCAAGATAATGTACTCAAGTATGAACCTCATTTGGCTTTATTTCCCGAAAGTGAAGATGTTTTAATTTTTTATAAATCAATCTTTAAATTTGCTTTAAAATCAGGCTCAAAATGGGTTTATTTCGAAATAAACCAATATAAAGAAGAGGAGCTCATTAACTGGCTTAAATTAGAAAATGTAACTGATTTTACTTTCAAAAATGATATTTCAGGGAATCTAAGGTTTTTGAAAATTTCTTTTTAAATAAAGTTATGGATGATTTCAAACAATTGGTCTAAAAATCAGACATTTTGGAATTACTATTTTAATTTTGAAATTTTTTGTATGAAAAATTTATTTACACTCTATTTAACCTTATTCGTTTCTTTTTGTGTTTTCGCGCAAGAGGGTAAATTATCTAAAGAAGATATTAAAACTGTAAAAGAAAAAGCCAAGCAATATATGGAGCTTGGCGAGTATAATAAGGCATTAGAACAATACACCATTTTATTAAGAGATCAGCCAGAAAACCCTGAGTATAACTTTCAAGCTGGTGTGGTTTTATTTGAAGGAAGTTTTGATAAGTCTAAATCAATTCCACTTTTCGAAAAAGTTATAGAGAATACTCAAAATAGCACTAATCCTGATGCTTATTATTACCTCGGAAAAGCATATCATTACGACCAAAATTACTTTTATGCGATAGCATCATACAATACTTTTTTGAATCAAGCTCAAGGCGCAAAGTATCCTAAAGAATTTTTAAAGGAAGTAAATGAATACATAGACCAATGCGAAAAAGGTAAAGAATTCGCTAAAGCCAATGCAACTGCCCTAAAAAATGTAGATAGAAGATATCAGGATATTACCAAATTTTACACTGATGGTAACAACTTTGTTAAACTAATTAACCTCGGTAAATCAGTAAATAGCGAATATTCAGAATATGGACCAATACTTATGTAAGAGGGTAACTTTTTACTTTTTACCTCAAGAAAAGCAGGATCTACAGGAGAAGATAAATATTACGATGGACAGTTTTTTGAAGACATCTACTTTGCAGAAAAAACTGGGGAAATTTTTACCAAGGTTAAAAATTTAAACGAAGTTGAAAAGTTTAAAAATGCCTTACAAAATACAGATAAGCATGAGGCGACTGTTGCCATAAATACCAATGAAAACAGACTGTTTTTCTATCAAGACAATAATATTTCTGAAATTGTATTTGAAAATGGAGTTTGGGGAGAACCTAAAAATATATCAAGCACATTTGCA
>JABAYK010000030.1:0-8820 GCA_018609045.1 Flavobacteriales bacterium | reverse complement strand
AAAGCCGGAAATTTTGTAACTTCTGCATGTTTATCTCCCGACGAAAAATCGATGATATTGGTTAGTGATAGAGATGATTCGTTTGGCGGAAGAGACTTATATGTTGTAAATAAAAAGCAAGATGGTACTTGGAGTGAAATGGTAAATATGGGTAAAACCCTAAATACCAAAAAAGACGAAGCTTCTCCTTATTTTGCCAACAATGGCTGGTTCTGATAATGTTTCTTTAAAACCTAATGGCAGAAAACCTGCAAGCCAATCTAACCAAAAACCAACCAAGGTAACAACTCCTGAAACTAAACAAGACGAAAAAGGGGTTATGGTTTTTGATGATATCCAATTCGAATTTAATTCAACCCAATTAAACGACTACTCTAAACAAAAACTTGATGAAGTAGCCGAAAAATTAAAAGCAAAACCTAGCTACTTTGCTGAAATTGTTGGCCATACTGATAATGTAGGAACCGAAACTGCTAATAACAATGCAAGTAGATTAAGAGCCTTAAGAGCCTACAATTACTTGCTAGATAAAGGAAATGAACCCTATCGTCTTTCTTACTCATTTAAAGGCATGTTAGAGCCAATTGCTTCAAACGATACAGAGGAGGGAAGAAATCAAAACAGAAGGGTAGAAGTAACTTTTTTCAATGCACTTTACCAAGCATTTATTCAATTTGGGTTTGACGAAAAAGAACCAAAAGGTGAATATTTGAATATGGTGAACAATGCTATCAAAGAAATTAAGGCCAATCCGAATGCAACTGTTTATTTAAGCGGACATACAGATCCTTATGGTGGTGCCAAATACAATTTGCTATTGTCTCAATGGAGAGTTGAATCGATAGAAAAGATCTTAAAAGAAAATGGCGTAACCAATAAAATTGAAAAGGCATACTTTGGTGAAGATGAGCCTCGATATCCAAACAATTTAGCGGAAACAAGAAAGCTTAACAGAAGGGTTCAGTTGGTTTTGTATTAATAAACAAAATGAAGGATGAGTTATTAGATTCTTTGCAAAAGAAACATCCATTAAAGCAACTAGAACCTGTTAAGAATCCATTTAATTATTTGGTTAAATCAATTGTTTATCAGCAATTAAGTACCAAAGCCGCAAGTACTATTTATGATAGGCTAATTAACCTTTTTCAAAATCAAAATATCATTATTGGAGATTTGTCAATGCTTACTGTTGATGAGCTAAAAAATGTTGGACTATCAAGGCAAAAAGCAAGTTATTTACACTTCATCGACCAAGCATTTTTGCAAGATGATTTTGGAGATTTTGATTGGTTAAATTCAACTGATACAGAAATTATTAATAAGCTTACTCAAATTAAAGGAGTAGGAGAGTGGACTGCCCAAATGGTTTTGATTTTTGCCTTAAACAGACCTGATGTTTGGCCTGTAAAAGATTTAGGTGTTAAAAATGCATTTATTAAACACATTGGTTCTAAAAATAAAGGCAAATTATTAGAAACTGAAATGGAATTATACAGCCAAAAATGGAAAGGTTATCGCTCAAAGGTTGCTAGGTTATTTTGGGCAAGCCAAGGTTAAGATTATTTTCTTGAATTTCTTTTTGCTTTTGATGATTGTAAAGTGGGTATAGTCTCAACAGGTCGCAAATCATTAATACTTACTATGGTTTTGATAAATCCTATATTTACTTCTGCTTTCTCTTTTTCAATAGAGCTAATTTTTCCCTTTTGGTGAGAATTTTTTAACCTAACTTCATCTCCAACCTTAAATAACTTTGGATCAAATTTTGGTTTTCTGCCACTTTTTGCTTTTTTCGGTTTTACCAATGCAGATTTTTTATTTTCTAGCTGTTTTACTTTTTCTGCTTGGTACTTTTTTAGAAGTTTATCGGTAAGTATTTTTTTGTTTTTGTTTTTATCATATTGAAACAAAAGGTCTTCTAGAAACTTGCCATATTGAATTGTTCTAGCGCGCTCTGCAGCTTTTTGCTTGTCTAGCTTTAAACGTTGCTCAAACTCATCTTTAACAGTATTTGCTTCGCTTTCAATTTGTTTTAAATCAACTTTCTGTTGTTTTAAAAACTTCAATTCTTCTTCAACAGATTTTAATTTTTGAGAGTAGGTACTCAACAATTTATCAAAGCCCACTTGGTGTGAATTTACCTTTCGTTTTGCGTTATTGATAATATGTTTTGGCAAGCCGGTATTTTGGGCAACTTCAAAAGTGTATGAGCTACCAGGCATGCCAATAACCAATTCGAATTTTGGTGAAAGTTTTTCAACATCAAACAACATATTGGCGTTTGCAATACCATCTGTTTCTTCTGCAAATCGTTTAATGTTAGCATAATGAGTGGTTACCAAACCTTTGGCATTTGTTTTCGCCAAATTTTCTAAAATAGACTCAGCCAAAGCGCCTCCTAAATCGGGGTCAGAACCTGTTCCGAATTCATCAATCAAAAACAAAGTGTTTTCATCACATTTCTCAACAAAATATTTTAATCTAGTAAGTTTAGATGAGTAAGTACTCAATTCATTATCAATAGATTGTGTGTCTCCTACATCAACAAAAATATTTTTAAAAATACCTATTGTACTGCCTTCTTTTACAGGAACGGGTAAACCACATTGAACCATTATTTGAATCAAGCCCAAAGTTTTTAAACTAACAGATTTTCCACCTGCATTTGGTCCTGAAATAACCACAACTTTGTTATCCTTATTTAGTGATAAGTTAAGAGGAACAACCTTTTTTCCGGCCTTTTTGTAATTAACTAATAAAATTGGATGATAGGCTTCTATTAATTCAACTTCAGGTACATTTTGAATTGGTGGAGCTAACCCATCAATATCAACTGTAAATCGGGCTTTGGCTCTTAAAGCTTCCATGGTTACCAAAACATCATCATAGGCTTTTATCAACTCTAAATGTTGCCTTAAAAAGTGCGACAAAACACGCAAAATTTTAAAAATCTCTCTTCGTTCTTCTTCAACTAACTCATCAATTTCTAAATTGAGTTTAAGGTTTCCTTGGGGTTCTATGTATGCAGTTAATTGATTTGCAGAATGAGATAAAATCATTCCCTTTACAGTGCGTTTATATTCTGCAGGAACCGCTAAAACACGTCTACTTTTATAAACTGTTTCTTCAAAATCGCGCAGCATATTTTGGTTTTTAAGCTTGGCCACTGCACTTTGAAATCTTCTATCGCTTTCTTGTCTTTTCTCGTAAAGTTTTTTCCTAATTTTTTCTAATTCCTTTGATGCTGATGTCTTTACCAAACCATGTATATCAATAATTTTATCAATTTCTTTTACAATGGTATTGGTAAAGTAAACCATATGGAAGTTTCTTCCAAGGTTTTCATAACCAGGGTTTTGCTCAAAAAAATCAAGTAATTCATTAACAATTACCGAGCTTCTTCTAACACTTAAAACTTGTTCTTCCAACAATACAGCTCCTTCTTTATTCAAGAGTTGCAAAGGCTTGGTTAAATCAATAAACGAAAAATTAGGAAAACCACCTTGCTTCAATAGGTTAGCAAGTTCTTCAGTTTCTAATAACCTGAGTTTTATTTCATCAAAATCATCGATAGGATAAATATCTTCCAATAAATCAATAATTCTTTCATGGGTTGTTTTTGACTTAATGAAATTTACAATTTGCTGAAAATCTAAAGAAACTCCATAATCTGATGGATACACTTGCATAAACCTAATCTACTTTTTGCTTACAAATTAATGATTTAATTAGGTATTGAATGTTTATTTAGACTCAAATACCAATTAAATAATGGTTATTAACTCCCAAAAAACTTCTTTGTTTATTTTTATAGCTCAACAAAAAATTATTTGAGTGGGAGAGCAATCAGTTAATCGTTTTTCAGATCCGGTTGAAAAAAGGGTTTTTACCAAACATCTGTTAGATGATATAAAAGCACTAGAGATAATGTTACAAGAAAGCCTTTTTGAAAAAGGAATTCACAGAATTGGCGCTGAACAAGAGTTGGTTTTGGTAAACAGTAATTGGAAACCTTCTTTAATGGGAGTTGAAATTTTAAATAAAATTAAAGACGAACATTACACTACCGAAATCGCAAAATTTAACCTCGAAATTAATCTTGATCCCCAAGAATTTACAAAAGATTGCTTTAGTAAAATGGAGCGTCAGTTAAATAGGTTACTTATTAAAGGACGAAAAGCTGCACATAAATTTGATACTAAATTCTTGCTTACAGGAATTTTACCTTCTATTAGAAAAGAGGATTTAATTTTTGATAACATGACTCCGAATCCACGTTATGAAATACTTAGACCCAATCTCAACAATAATGACCTCCAACGTTAAAACAATTGATATTAACGACTCATTATACGACGCAAAATCTATCATGTTGCGCAAAAAAATAAGACATCTTCCTGTTTTAAATAAAACAAGATTGGTAGGCATTTTAAGCCTTACAGATATTATGAGGCTTAGCTTCGGGCAAGTATTTGTTGGCCAAGAGGATACAGACCAAGCCATGATGGACATGCTTAATATTGAACAAATTATGCGTGAACACCCAAGAACAATCGACGAAAAAATGACAATTCAAGATACAGCTGAAATTTTCGCCCTCGAAGAGTTTCATGCCTTGCCAGTAGTTGGTTTAAAAGGATTGGTTGGCATTGTTACCACAACCGATTTAATCAAATATTTTATCAAGGATTAATTCTATTCAAATATTAATTTTTGCGTTGAAAGGAGTTCATATTGAACTCCTTTTTTTGTAGCTTTTGTTTCGAATAAACATAATTGCCTAGGAGAAAAAGACGACAGTTTAAGGCCCTCAAAATCATGAATGTTTAAGATGGTTTTATCAACCCTTGATCTACAAAAAGTAACATGAGGAGAAAATTTATGGTCGGGATTTACCCCAAAAGTTTGGTGAGTAATTTCATGTAAAAAATCAAGTTGTTTGTTGCTAAAATAGGTAGCCCAAAGCATTGCTCTTTTTGTTGAATACTTTACCTGAAAATTATTGAATTCAAACTTTAGATTATCTAATTCAAACTTTTGATTATCAAATTTTTGAATAATTTCAATTAACAATTCAGATTTTACATTACCAAGGAAACAAAGTGTAATATGAATGTTTGCTAATTTGGTAATATTGTAAATCCCTCTGTCCTTTAAATTTTTCAACACTTCTTCACAAATTTCTAGATCTGAATCAGGTAAATTAAATCCAATAAAGAGTCTTCTTGTATTTTTTGGTTGGTTGATCATAAATTAATCATCATTTTTGAATGGATTCCGTGATAACAATTTTAAACATATCAGAATATGAAAAAAACATATGTTTTAGGGCTTTTAATCCTATTATTGGTGCAATGTAATATGAAAAAACAAGTTTCTAAAATTCCTGTAGAAGCATATTCTGGAACTGATTTAGGCTTAACCTTTCAGCAAGACTTAATTCAATTCAAAGTTTTTAGCCCAAAAGCTGAAAAGATTCTTTTTAACATTTACCAAGATAACGAGTCTGAAGAGCCCATATACATGCTTAATTTGGCTAAACAAAATGATATTTGGGTTACGAGATTTTCAAAAGAATACGAACAACTATACTATACTATAAAAGTATTTTACGAAGGCAAATGGCTTTCAGAAACTGTTGACCCTTATGTAAAAATGACATCAGCCAATGGAAAAAGAGGCTTTATTGGTAACCCAAATAAATTCTCTCCTCCAAATTGGAAAGATGAAAAATTTGCTGAAATTCCTTCAAGAGATGCCATTATTTACGAATTACATGTGCGAGATTTTAGTGTTGCCCAAAACTCAGGCATTCAACAAAAAGGGAAGTTCTTGGCTTTTACCGAAACCGACACCAAAAATTCGTTTGGAGCAGAAACGGGATTAAGTCATATCAAAAACCTTGGTGTTACCCATATTCATTTGTTGCCTTTTTTCGATTACGCTAGCATTGACGAAACTCAAAGCCTTGATGACCAATACAACTGGGGATACGACCCTCAAAACTACAATACACCTGAAGGCTCGTATAGTACAGATCCAACTAAACCCGAAGCAAGAGTTGTGGAGCTTAAACAAGCTATTCAAGCCATTCATAAACAAGGATTAGGTGTGGTTATGGATGTGGTTTATAACCATACTTTTAATACTGAAAACTCTTCTTTTGAAAATACTTATCCGGGCTACTATTTTAGAAAAAATGCCGATAGTACTTTGTCAAACGCATCAGGTTGCGGAAACGAAACCGCTTCTGATCAGGTTATGTTTCAAAAATTTATGATTGAGTCTTTAAAGTTTTGGGCTAAAGAATATAAAATTGATGGTTTTAGGTTTGACCTAATGGGAATTCATGATATCGAAACCATGAATAAAATTGCTGCGGAGCTAAAAAATATTAATCCTTATGTTTTGCTCTATGGCGAAGGTTGGACAGCAGGAGGCTCACCTTTACCAGATAGTTTAAGAGCCTTGAAAAAGAACACATTCAAACTAACCGATGTTGCCGCTTTTTCTGATGATATAAGAGACGGAATTAAAGGTTCTGTTTTCGAGGCCACTTCACCTGGATTGGTAAACGGAGGCAAAGGAAAAGAAGAAAGTGTGAAATTTGGAATTGTTGGAAACATCAACCATCCACAAATAGACTTTAAAAAAGCTGATTACAGCAATAGTGCTTGGGCTGCTGAGCCTTTTCAAAGTATCAATTATGTTTCTTGTCATGATAATTTAACACTTTACGATAAGCTTAAAGAAACAAATCCAACATCTTCGGAAGAAGAAATTTTGGCCATGCAAAAATTGGCTTTGGGAATTGTTTTAACATCTCAAGGTATTCCTTTTTTGCATGCAGGTTCAGAATTTTTGAGAAGTAAAAATGGGGTGGAAAATTCATATAAAAGTCCGGATAAAATAAACCAAATTGACTGGGATTTAATTTCGAAAAATGAAGAATTGCTAAAGGATGTCCAAAAACTAATTGAAATAAGAAAACAGCATAAAGCTTTTGCTTTCGAAAGTGCCGAGCAGGTTAGGGCAGGACTTAAGTTTTTAAATACACCTCAAAATAATGTAATAGCTTACGAACTAAATGGAAATTTAGTAGATGATACATCTTCGAAAATTGTTGTGATAATAAATGCCCAAAGAAGAGCAATTAAATTCCCTATAGATTTTCTAAACCTGAAACCTATTTATGGAGACCCAAAAATTGGAAAAACAGATGCCACAATTCCTAAAACAAGCATGGTAATTTTTGCCAATTAATTTTTGAAGTTAATCAATAAATAATCAATTAAACAATGAACTTCGGAGAGCAAATTATCCATTACTACAAGAATCTAAAACTTCCTATCAAAAAATTACCCAACCAAATTGAGTGGATAGAGAATCTCTTTCAGCCTGAAACACAAGAAACATTAGCCATTTTTTACAAGAAATATTTTTCAGATAACAACAAAAGAGTTTTGCTTTTGGGGATAAATCCCGGAAGGTTTGGCGCAGGAGTTACCGGAGTGCCATTTACAGACCCCATAAAATTGGAAGAAGTTTGTGGAATTAAAAATAACTTCGAAAAGCGATTTGAGCTTTCTTCTAAATTTATTTACGATGTTGTAGATGCTTTTGGTGGTCCCGAGGAGTTTTTTAAAAGAGTTTACATTTCTTCTATTTCACCAGTTGGTTTCATCAAAAACAACAAAAACATCAATTATTATGATGACAAAGAATTGCAAACAAAACTTTGGAAATGGATGAAACAGCAAATTGAAAAACAATTACAATTTGGAATGAATAGGGAAGTGGCCTATTCAATTGGCTCTGGAAAAAACTTAAAAGTATTGCAACAAATGAACGAAGAAGAAAAGTGGTTCAAAAAGATTGATTCGGTTCCGCACCCACGTTGGGTAATGCAATACAGGTTAAAACGAAAACAAGAATTTATCGATGAATATCTTCAAAAAATAACATCAGTAAAATCTTAGCCAAAAAATTGAAAATAACAAAACTCATTTTCTTTATTTTAGGGACACTTTGTGCTTTTAACAATGCCATATTTGGCCAAAACCTTAAAGTAAATAAACAGTTATTATCCGCGCCAAATAAACATTATAAGTATGGTTTAATAGACACTGAAACTAATACTGTTTGGATAAAACCCGTTTATGATGACTTATATTTTATTGGAGATAGTTCTTTAGTCCAAGCAAAAAAAGTAGATAAATATGGAATTATCGATTTAAATGGAATGGAAATTATTCCATTTGAATATGAAATGATCATAAGTTTTGATGGTGAAATTTTTAAGGTTCAAAAAAATGGAAATTGGGGAGTTTTAAATAGAAAAAACGAAATAGAAATTCCAATAAATTACCAATATGTTATTTTGGAAAATGAGGAATATCTTATTTTAAGAAAAAATGATTTATTAGGAATTTGCAAACCAAATCATGAGTTTGTAACCTCAATTATTTATGATAAAATTGAGCGTTACAAAAATTATTTTATCGTTGTATACAAAGGTGGTTATGGCGTTTTAGATAAAAATGGAAAAGAGTTAATAGAGCCTAACTACACCAAAATAAGTCCAATATTTAAAAACCATGTTTTAATAGAACAACAACAAAAAAGTGCCCTGGTTTCACTTTTAATCCCATCTCAAATTAATTTTAAATATGATTATGTGGGTAAGGGGTTTAAAGGGAAGTTTGCTGCAGGATATGATTCAAAACATGGAATTATAGACAGTTTAGAAAAAGAAATTATCCCAATTCATTTTGATAAAGAATTTAACCCAAAAGCTTTACTTTATCAAGCAGATAGTGC
>JABAYK010000005.1:54820-62383 GCA_018609045.1 Flavobacteriales bacterium | reverse complement strand
CTTCGGAACCTACAATAAATTCTATGGATCAATAGGAACATTGATGGTAATAATGCTTTGGATTTACTTTAACAGTCTAGTAATAATTTTTGGCTTCGAATTAAATGCAAGCTTGGCTCGTGCAAGAGCCAAAAACCAAACTTTAAAACTGGTTAATGAGTGATATTTGTTGATGTAAATAATGATCATCAAACAAAATCATTAGGGTGTAAACTCCTGAGTAAGCAGAAAAATCTTCGTAATAATAATTATTTTGACCAGATGTGAAAGTTATGGTTTTATCTACCATTCTTTGCCCTGCGGAGTTAATTAACCACATTCTTGCTTCACCTGATTCCAGAGTGCTAAATGAAACATTTAAAACACCAACACTTGGATTTGGATAAACAGAAAGTGTTTGACAATAATCAACAAAAACATAAGTAGAATCTTCTCCTTTACAACCTAAATCATCAGTTACAACAACATTTACAAATTGCCCACCTAATTTTAACTCTCCTGGTCCAAAAACTCCGATGGAAGTATTTCCACCATTCTCCCAATCATAAAAATCATAAACTGTATCAATAGTAGTAAGTTCAAGTTGATTTCGAAAACACATAAATGCGCTATCTGGTAATACTGGTTTTGGAGCGTCTTCAACTTTAATTGTGGCAGTTCTTGTGCTTGAACAACCAGAAGGTGCAGTTACAGTATAATTATGAAAAAATGTACCTAAACCCGTTTGAGTTGGATCAAAAACACCATTTGTTATTGCGGGACCAGAATAAACACCTCCAGAAGGAACTCCATTGTTAAGATTAACTAAACCATTAAAAATACAAACTCTACCAATATTTTCTAAAGAAATATATGGCAATGAATCTACAAAAATTGTTGCCGAATCTGTATTAGAACATCCATAGGCAGTTGTATATGTGTAAGCAAGCTTATGTAATCCTAAACCTATTGCGGAGTTGAATTTATTATTTACTACCCCAATACCTGAATAAACACCACCTTTTGGAATAGCATTACTTAGATTTAATAAAGTATCAAAAGAACAAAGTGCAGGCAAATTAGGAAAATTAACATTAGGCAAGGCTCCTACATAATAATTTCTAATTGCAGAATCTGCGCAACCAACACTATTTTGATAAATATACTTAATAGGGAAAGCACCAGGACCCAATTGAGGGGCAAATTTGCCATTGGCCACTCCAAAACCAGAATAAATTCCACCTGCAGGTTTTCCTTGGGTTAATAAAACAGAATCTTGATTGTCACAAGTAATTGGAAAATCATCAATTGAAACTGTAGGCTGCGGCAAAAATGAGGCTCTTAAAGCCTTAGATGTGTCTTCACAGCCATCAAAATTTACAACAACTTTATAATTCCCAGATGTTCCAACCTTTAAACTTGTTCCCGTTTCACCGGTAATAATTACATTGTTTCTTAACCATTTATATGTTTTATTGGGGGCATTTGAAGAAGCAAATCGAACAGAGTCACCTTTACAAACTGTATCATTTGTAGTATAAGAAATTGGTGCAGGAATATTACCAACGCAATCTCTCATTTTTGTGATGAAGAAATCTTTTTTTCCATTGGTTTTTAATTGACCGTAAGGTTCGAAAGCTGTTGTTCCAATAAAGTTTCCTCCAACAGCAATTTCATCACTATCGATAAAGCTTAAAGAGGTTACTTCTTGATTTGAGTTAACATCAAATACCCTTCTTTTAATCAATGCGTTGTTTGTGTCTACCAAAAGAATAAATCCTGTTTGTTTGAAATTCACATATGCTTTCCCTTTAATAATTGGGTTTTCACCAACATAACCTCCAATTGCAACTTTAAAATCGCTTGAAATATCTATTGTTGAAATTTCATCAGTTGTTGAACCTCCTATTTTTTGCAAAACTTGGGTTGAGCCATTTAAATTGGCCATCGCATAAAAAGCACTAGTGTTTAAGGCTGAAGAAATTGAAAATGCATCAATGTTGAGATTAAGCCTAAAAAAACCTCCATAAACCAATTTATTTCCATTTACTGCAATTGTATTGATAGATTCATGTTCTGCACCTCCTACACTTTTTAACCAAAGGGCATTTCCAGCCGAATTTAATTTGGTTAAATAAATATCTGTTTTACCAACTGCATTAGCCGAAAACCCATCAATTTGAATGGAATTTCTATAGTTGCCACCAACATAAATATTACCAACCGCATCAGTGGTAATTGCATTTAAATTTGAACTATTCCCAACATTTAAAACCTTTACCCAATTTAAATTTCCTGTTTTTGTGAGACTTAAAACAATTGGAGTTTTAATTGTTGGAAGTCCTACCAACTTTGTGGTTCCAATGAATAATGAATCGTAAAAAAAACCACCTGCAATAAGGTTACTACCAAACTCGGTTATAGAAGTAATTTCTGCCTGAGAGTTTGAAAAAGTACTGTCGGCAACAAATACCCAATTGTTAACACCTGTAGTATCAAAACTAGCTACGTAAAAGCTTTTCCCCGTATTTGTAGATTGATTTGAACTAAAAAAAACTTGATCTTCAATTCCACCGCCAACAAATATGTTCCCTGAGTTATCAGCCTTAATGGCATTGGCAGATTCGAAGTTTGGGCCTCCTATAGAAATAAATAATTTTTCTTCTCCTGCCCTACTTGTTTTGGCAAAGTAAGCATCTTGACCACCAACAACCTGAAACGAATCATTTTGAAAAAAAACAAAATCTGAAGCAAACTCAGCATTTCCACAAAAATAAACGCTACCATTATTTGTTGCTGAAACAGAGGTTAATTCATCGTTGGCTGATGCACCTCCACCACTTGTCCATGAGAAAAATTGGCCATTTACTAGGCTTGGCAAAATCAATAAAAAAAAGAGGAAAATATGTCTATAAAATCGCATAGATTTTTAATAAGCGATAAAAATAGAAAAAGGCAGTGAATTGGAGCGAAATAATCAAAAGTTAATAATTGTAAATGAAAGTAAGCAAACTCACAACCTGCAAATAATTACTCTGATTTTCAATTACTTGAACCAAATTCTTAAAACTCAGCAAAAGTTAGTTAACCAAAAATTGTGAATAAAACAGTTTGCGATTTAGGCAAAAAATTGATTTATCGCCTCGAAAATTCTTTGAGTAGCTGCTCCATCCCAATATTTTGGAATTTCTCCTTTCTTCCAATTTCCTGCTTCGATTTGATCAATGTGAGCAGAAACATCATCAATAGAAAGCTTGCATAAAACGTTAGAACCTATTTGAGTTGTAATTGGTCGTTCGGTATTATTTCTAAGTGTAATGCAAGGCTTTTGTCTAAATGTTGCTTCTTCTTGTATTCCGCCACTATCGGTTACAATTGCTTTGCAACTTTTTATCAATTTTTGAAATTGAAAATAATCCATGGGGTCAGAGAAAATAATATTTTCAGATGCTTCTAAATCACTGAATAAATCATACTCTAACATCATTTTTTTAGTTCGAGGATGAATAGGGAAAATTACTTTTCTTGATTTCGAAATATGGTTTAAAATATGGTTAACCTTCCTTAAGCCTTCAACATTGTCAACATTTGAAGGTCTATGAATTGTGACTAAGAAAAAATCGTTTTCAACTAAATTGAAATCTTCTAAAACAGGGCAGGCTTCAATTTTTTCTTCAAATGCAACCAAAGTGTCAATCATGGTATTACCAACGTATTGAATCTTTTTGGGATCTTTACCTTCTTTGGTCAAATTTTCAATTCCACTTGGTTCGGTAATAAAATAAATATCTGTTATTTCATCAGTTAGAATTCTATTTACCTCCTCGGGCATCTCTCTATCAAAAGACCTTAATCCGCTCTCGATATGCCCAATTTTTATTCCCATTCGGTTTGCAACAAAAGCGCCTGCAAATGTTGAATTTACATCACCCGGAACCAAAACTAAATCAGGTCTATTTTCGGTAAACTCTTGCTCCAAACTGGCCATAATTTCTCCAACTTGCTGCATTTGATTTTTGCTTTTTAATTCGAAAAATCTATCGGGCACTAATCCAAATTGATCAAAAAATACGGTCGACATATTTTTATCGTAATGCTGCCCTGTATGGATAATTTTTATGTTATGTCCATACTTTACTGCATGCTTTTTAAACTGAGTTACTTTAATAAAATTTGGCCTAGTTCCAATAATGATTGAAATATTCATTTCTACTTTTTCTTAGTTTGCAAACTAAAGAAATTAGATTGATTCTATAATTTCTAAAATTTGTTTGATTCCGTTTTTTCGAGAAAATTGCTCAATGTTTTTGGTTTCGGCTTCAAGTTTTCCTTTTAAAAACGCTTGGTAATAATAATAAACAGATTCTTGCGCTCCACTTACATCACCAAAATCAGAGATTTTTCCTGCATTCGTCATTTTGAGAATTTTTCCTGAATCTGCATCAGGTTTACCAATGGCAATAATTGGTCTATTTGCCCCCAAATATTCGTATAATTTACCCGGTACAACTCCTCCAATATTTGGTGTATCGTTTAAAGGAAGTAACAAAATTTGAGATTTCATCATTAATTCTAGAGCTTCCTTATGAGGTGCGCCTTTTAATTGCTTGTAATTTTTCTCAAGGCCATAGCTTTTTACAGATTCTAAAACTTGGCTATCTACTGGGCCTAATTGAATAACCTCTAGGTGATTTTCAAACCCACTAATTTCGTTTTTAAGATTGGCTAAAGCTTCCCAAAAGCTAAAAGGATTTCTATCACTATTTAGCGACCCAATATGGGTTATGGTAAACTTTTCTGAAATTTTGAAATTATCTTTTTCTTTAAAGTCATCAGGGTCGTATCCATTTGTAACAACCTTAAATTTTTTGCCAGATATTTTTTCAAAATCATTTGCCCAACTCCACGATACTGTAACACATTGATCTGCAGATTGAATTACTTTTTGCTCTAAAGTTTTATGTTTTTTCTCTGCCCAATTGGTTAAATCAAGTTGATGAAAATAATCTATTTGGGTCCAAGGATCTCTAAAATCTGCCAGCCATTTAATGCCAAACTTTTGCTTTAACTTTAAGGCAATTAAGTGAGTTGTATGCGGTGGACCTGTAGAAACCATGGCATCTACGTGATTATTTTTTAAATATTTTGATAATAATTTAACCGAAGGTTTTATCCAAAACATTCGAGCATCTGGAATAAAAACGTTGCTTCGTATCCACATCGATAGTTTTTGAGAAAAGCTTGGTTTTTTATCTTGAATGAAACCTGAATAAACCTTTTCGTTTTTCTTTTTACCCAATAAAATTTTGTAAAAATTATAAGGCTCAAAAATTTCACCTTTAATAGTTTCTATTCCTACAGGAATATCAGCCAATAAACTTTCATCATACAAGCCCGTTTCCGGATTTTTAGCTGTATAAATTATTGGTTCCCATCCAAAGTTTCGAATATACTTTACGTGTTTTAACCAACGCTGCACTCCTCCTCCTCCCATTGGTGGCCAGTAATAAGTTATGATTAATAGTTTTTTCAAAATTTGGGGTTTCTTGCCTTTGTTAATTTTCCGTATCCGGGAGAAAAATATTCAGATGCGCTAAAGTTTTGGACAAATTTACGGTTGCAAAAGTCTGTAACCAAAATACCTTCTTCTTTAATTTCTACACACCTAATAAAAGTTGTGTTTTGCGTAATTAATTGAGCAATTATTTTCCTAGTTGAAATTTCAAGCAATTTAGTTTTAGAATCTCTAACCATGTTAAAAACTCCTGCTAAGTCATTTAAATATCGATTTTGTTCCAATCCTTTTACCATTGGTACATTATGAACTTGGGTAGATCTAAAATAATTCCGTTTTTCAATATTAGAGGTGTACACAAAACTTCCGGGATCTTGTAAAACAGGTTTTGAAACAATTTCTAATTCAAGGTTTAAAATATCATTATGCTTATGGCGCCAACCATGATTTTTTATTTTTTCGTCAGCAAAATTGAAATGAAGGAATAGATTTTCAGTTTTAAATATCGCCCATCCCGCATTAGGAAATATTTGCCACTTTGCCTCTATTTTTATTTTTATATCTGAATAATCGGCAAAAAGGAAAAGCTTTTCCTGCTTAAATTTTAAAGGTTTAAATGAATTTGAAATTTCTTTAGAAGCTTTTATTGCAGGACTGATTTCTCCAATTATTGAGAAAAGACTTTGTTCTAATGTCGATGCTTTTGACTTTGATACTGAATTTCCAAACAAACCTTTTACCATTCCGAAATAATTAGTTTGAAGTAACAGGTTTTCGTCAAACTCCTTATTTTTTAAGCTATCAAAATTTTTAAGGTTTAAATAAATTTCCTTTAATTCATTTACCTCTAAAAAATCTCCATTTGGTGTTAGGTTAAATAATTTCCCACTGTCGTTATCTCCAATTTGAGGAATGGTATTATCACTTTTTAGAATGGTATTACTGGCTGAAATTATTGCAGAAATTAGACTATTATTATTTTGGAATAGTTTTAATCTGTCACTTTCTTCTAAGAAATAGATTGCAACAAATACCGCTTCAGAGGTGAAAAAATGATACGCGGAAGAAGCTTCCACATTAAAGCCGTCTTGGTAAAATTGCTTTTGAATTTCTTTGTCTAATTCATATTTAGCGAATTCATACCAACGTTTTGTTTCATCGCTCTCTTGCAAATATTTATTGGCTGTTAGTAACCCTACCAAATTAAAAATGTAATGATTTCCTGTTCTACCCTGTTTATTTTCTAGATTATTGAAAATAAATTTTGCCCCTTGATAAAAATGTGTGGCCAAGGTTTGGCAAAAAGTTGGGTCACTTTTTAAGTTTTTGTCTTGGGTACAAAACAAATCGAAGGCTAAGCCAATGTTTGCTAACCTAATGGCAACATCCATAGGCGAAACCCAATTGACTCCAAAGCCTACAGGATTATTAATTTCAAAATCGAAAACAATATTTTTAAACTCAATGATATTTTGACTTAAAACTTTAGGCTTGGCAATTGAAAATATGGCTAACCGAGGTAAAAATTGTAGTCGGCTTAACTCCCACGGAACTTTTACATCAGCTCCTTTGGGAACTTTAACCTCTAAAAAAGTTTGAGAAACATCAAATGTAAAATCGTTTTTAAAATCTCTTTGCCAATCAATAAATTTATAATTAGTGGAAATTTCATCAAGCAAGGGGTTATAGGTACTAATTGAGAATTTTTTGAGACCCCCATTTTTATTTAGGTTAACCCATCCTGAACCTAAATAATCAAAAAAGTGGTTTAAGTATTGAGAGTTTAAATAATCAATGAGTTCATTTTTAAGCTCTGATATATTTATTTCTTTTTGATAAAATGGGCCATTTTTTAACTTGATATTTTTAGTTGGATTAATATAATCCCCATTTTTCAATTGCTTTATTTGTTTTCCTTTTTTAGCCTTATAAATAAATTGATTAAATATCCTAATTGCTAAAATATGTGGCGGAAGGTGGAGGCTTTTATATTTTAAAATGACATTTTTAAGCATTCCAAATATCAATATTTAATTCAGGAAAATGCTTTTTTAGCTTTTGGTTATAAG
>JABAYK010000005.1:51937-54810 GCA_018609045.1 Flavobacteriales bacterium | reverse complement strand
AATCTAGACAGTGTTACCATACCTAATAGTGCAACAACTATAGGTGCTGTAGCATTTGGCGATAATAGTATAACTAATTTAGATTTAGGAAATAATGTAACAAGTATCGGTTTTTTAGCTTTTGGTTATAAGGTTCGAAAAACTTTTTGAGTTTTTTTATTTCAAGTTTTTCATCTTCGGTTTTAGGAGGAACTTTTGAACCATTAATTTTTAAATACAAGGGAATAAATACTTTCTCTTGCAAAAACTGAGGAAAAAGTGGTTCAAGTTTTAAACCTAAATTGTGAAGCCATTTGTTTTTGATACTTACGGTTTCGTTCCTTTTAAAAAAATCAAAATCATTGTAAAATGTATCATCTAAACCAATATCGAGGGCTACCTTTTTCATGAATGATACTTTATCTCGAATTAAATCTTCAAACAGGTAAACCTTTACATTATTAGCACCTAAAACGTTAATAAATTTTTCAATGTAAAAATGGTAAATACTATGTTGAATGTAATCTTCCATGTTAATCCCTTTTCCTCTTACCTCAATATATTCTTTGAATGACATTGACTTAGGCATGTTATTCATTCTAAATTTATTAAACTTAAAATGAGAATAAATTCGCTCTGCAGGATTTCTTAATATGAAAATAACTTTTGGCTTTTCAGGTAGTTTAGGAGCTACAACTAGCGGAGTTTCTTGATAAATGTATGGAGCAGTTGCTTCAACAATAATTTTTTCACCTTTAAAATCGGGAAAACAATTTTGGTAAGATTCAAAACCATGGGTAACATAGTTTAAAGCCTCGTTGTGTTTTGAAACCTTATCATGCAAAAAATAGGTTTCTTTAACTCTTGACCCACAAACATCAGGGTGAGCAGTAAGCCAAAAGAACAAAGAACTTGTTCCGCTTTTGGGTGCTCCTGCAATAATTACATTTGGGAAAGCCATAAGGCAAAAGTTGTTAAAATTGACTAACTATTTTCTAGAGTTTAAAATAATTTATCTTCAATTTGGTTTAACTTACTTTATTTTAAATTATTTCGCACCTTATTGATAAAATTAGGTTTCGTTTGTTAGGAGCCTAAAAATTTTTAATGTTTAAATACTACTTTCGTTTCAAACAAAATAAGCATGTTTAAAAACATAACTTTTCAGGTTTTAAAACCGCATTTAATAGCCCTAGCCATTTTTATTGCTCTTCCTCTAGCCTATTTAAGCCCTGCTCTTTCGGGTAAAATTTTAAGGCAAGATGATATTATTCAAGGAGAGAGTAAATCTTATGAAATTGTAAATTTTAGAAAAGAAACAGGCGAAGAACCACTTTGGTTAGGAACTATGTTTTCTGGCATGCCTGCTTTTCAAATTAACATAAAACATTATGGAAATTTAATTCAGCATGTTAATGGTTTTGTAAGAAGTAACTTGCCCGAAACAGCAGGTTTATTCTTTTTAATGCTTGTAAACTGCTATTTGATGTTGATTGTGTTGGGTGTAAATCCTTGGCTTGCCATTATTGGCGCCATAACATTTGCATTTTCTTCGGGCAATGTAATTAGTATTGATGCAGGCCATAATTCAAAAATTAATGCATTGGCTTATGCTCCAGGAGTTTTGGCAGGCGTTTTTGCAGGTTACAGGCGAAGCCTACTTACTGGCTTCTCAATAACCGCTGTTGCAACTACATTGCAACTAGGAGCAAACCACTTTCAAATTACCTATTATTTAATTTTAATAATTGTTCTATTTGGCCTAATTGAGTTTTATAACAAATTAAAATCTAAAGAATTACCAGATTTTTTAAAAAGATCTTCTGTTTTACTTTTGGCTGGTGTTTTAGCCTTAGGGCCTAACCTATCAAGACTTTGGACTACCTATGAATATTCTGCAGAAACAATAAGAGGTGGGAAATCTGAATTGACTGAGCCTGATAAAGAAAGAAATAAAGGCCTTGATAAAGATTATGCTATGAGATGGAGTTATGGGAAACTTGAAACACTAACTCTATTGATCCCAAATTTTATGGGTGGAGCTTCTACCGAGGCACTATCAAAAAGTTCTAACCTAGCCAAAAAAGGAATTCCTGAAAAGTTTTTAGGTCAAATACCAACCTATTGGGGAACACAACCATTTACATCTGGTCCAATTTACCAAGGAGCTGCGCTCATATTTCTGTTTGTGCTTGGGCTCTTTCTATTAAAAGGTCCAATTAGAACGTGGGCATTAATAACAAGTATTGTTGTAATTATGCTTTCGTGGGGTAAAAACTTTGAAATTTTCTCTGATTTGTTTTTTTACTACATGCCTCTATACGATAAGTTTAGAACTCCTTCTATGGTTCTTGGACTCTTGGGCATTACATTTCCTTTGGTAGCATTTTTAGGTCTCGAAAAGTTTTTAGAAGACAAGAAATCTTTGATAAAACCAGCTTTGTATGCCTTAGGAATAACTGCAGGAGTAACTTTCTTGTTTGGGATTTTAGGAGCAGGTTCATATGATTTTAACGGTGGACAAGATGCTCAATTGAAAAATGTAGGGTGGCCAATAGATGCCTTACAAGATGATAGAGCTGATATGTTAAAAGCAGATGCATTTAGATCTATAATCTTTATTTTGTTGTCTTTTGCTGCAGTATTTGCTTACGCCAAGGATAAGTTGAAAAAGGAATATTTATTTGTTGCTTTGGGGCTTTTTGTAACCATAGATTTATGGATGGTTGATAAACGCTACCTAAATGAAGATGACTTTGTTAGCAAATCAAGATATGAGCAACAATTTAACCCGCGTCAGGTTGATTTACAGATAAAACAAGATCCTCAAATTTCATATCGTGTTTTTGATGTTACTGGAAGTCCATTTAACGACTCTTTTACATCTAGATTTC
>JABAYK010000005.1:48646-51927 GCA_018609045.1 Flavobacteriales bacterium | reverse complement strand
AAGTATGGCGCCGGTGGGGCTGATGACGCCTTGACCATGCAGCAAAATTGCAACGCTACCAAGATTTAATTGAGAGACATATTAGCAGGAACAACCAAAATGTTTTGAATATGCTCAATACAAAATATTTTATTTTTCCTAACAGGCAAACCAATCAACCAGCTGTTCAACAAAATACCGAAGCTTTAGGAAATGCCTGGTTTGTGAATGAACTAAAAATGGTAAACAACGCTGATGAAGAAATTGAAAGTTTAACTAATTTTAATCCTAAAACAACTGCAACTGTAGATGTTAGGTTTAATGATTATTTAGATGGATACACTCCTAGCAACCCTGAAGGTTCAAGTATTACTTTAACATCTTATGAACCTAACCACCTTATTTATGAAAGCAAGGTAACAGGAGGAGAAAAATTTGCTGTTTTTTCTGAAATCTATTATAAAGGTTTAAAATCTGATGATTGGAAAGTTTATGTAGATGGAGATTTAATTGAAAACTCGCACATTAGGGTTAACTATGTTTTAAGAGGTATGAAAGTACCTGATGGAAATCATACCATAGAATTTAAATTTGAGCCTAAATCATACTTTTTAGGAAATCAAATTTCTTTGGCTTCTTCTATCTTAATTATTTTGGTTGTGCTTGGAACTGTATTTATTGAGCTTAGAAAAAACGCTTAAAACAAAATGAGCCTCATTAAAAAAGAGTCAATTGGCACAAGCATTATCTTTTTTATTGGGGTAGTTTTAGGCTATGTAAATTTAATTTTCATTTATCCTTATTGCCTTAGCTTAGAGCAAATCGGATTATTAAAGCTACTACTTTCTCTTTCAACATTTTTTGCATCATTCGTTCCTTTAGGAGGACCAAATATTACCATTAAATATTACCCAATATTTAACAAATCAGACGAGGATAAAAAGAATTTTTTAGGGTATTTATTAATTCTTCCGGCCATAGGCTATGCTTTATTCCTTGCTCTTTTTTTCATATTTAAAGAGAACCTTTTAGCTATTTATTCAGATGAGTCTCCGCTAATTGTAGACTATGTAATACAGCTTTTATTACTAATCATATTTATCTCTTACTACAGAGTTTTTTTAGGGTATTCTTCTTCAAACTTCAAAACCGTTTTTCCTGCTTTTTTAAAAGAAGCATATTTAAGGCTTATTATTCCAATTGCTCTTTTTGCTTACTTTTTTAATTGGGTATCTTTTGAACTTGCAATCAATTTAATTGTAGGCTTTTACTTTTCGGTAACAATGCTGTTGGTTTTGTATTTGATGATTCAAAAAAACTTTAGGTTTAAATTTTCAAAATCATTTTATCAAAATAGTAAATCGCAGTTAGAGCTTTTTAAATACGGCTCTTTTGTAATGCTATCTAATTCGGGCCAAATCATCGTACAGAACCTAGATATAATGATGGTAGGAGCTTTTTTAGGTTTGGCAGATACCGGAATTTACTCTGTAGTTTACATAATTGGCCAAGTAGTAGAAATCCCCAAAAGAGCAATATCTAGAATTTCGGCAGCTGTAATTGCCAAAAAATGGGAAGAAAATAAATTAGATGATATTCAGAACATTTACCAAAAAACATCTTTAACCAATATATTATTGGGCGGATTTATTTTTATTGGAATATGGGTAAGCTTACCCGATTTGTTCAGTTTAATGCCACAAGGAGACTCCTTTAAAAGTGGAATTTACGTGGTGCTTTTTATTAGTATGAGTAAACTTTTTAGCATGCTTATGGGCAACAATGGCGAAATTCTAATGACCTCGAAATATTATTGGTTTACCTTTATTGCAACCTTAGTTTTATCAGTAGCTACTTTTATTTCTAATTATTTACTAATACCAATTTATGGAATAAATGGAGCTGCTTTTGCCACCTTATTATCAGTAATAGCTTTTAATTTGGCCTTGTCAGGATTTTTATATTGGCAATTCAAATTTTCGCCACTAAGTTTTAATACTTTAAAGGCAATTGGCTTTTTAGCAATCGTATTAGCTTTTGGAATGTATTTACCAAATCTTGAAAATCCTATTATTAGTATTGGTTACAAATCAATATTGATATCTGTATTATTTGCAGCGGGAGTTTATTTTTTACCCATCTCAGCTGATTTGAAAATGTTGATTCAAGAAAAAATTAAAAAATATATTTAAGTATTTTTTTTAGGCGAAAACCTTTCTTTAAATAATTGCTGGGTTTTATCGTACTCTTCCCAAACACCTATGTCCATCCAACTTTTTTCACTTACAGGAAAAACGCCAACCTTGCCATTTCTATCTTTTATTTGATTGATTAAATCAGTAATATGATAAAATTCATTTGAAGGTATTTGATTCAAAAGACTAGGCTCTAAAATGTATAAACCTGTATTAATCATAAAGGTTAATTCTGGTTTTTCTTCCAAAGATTTTAACAATCCATTTTCGCCGGTTATCAAAGTTCCGTAAGGAATTTTATAATGTTTAAGAGCAGATACTATGGTTAGCTCATTTTTGTTATCTGCATGATAATCATAAATATCACTATAATTTTGATCAACTATGATATCGCAATTATGCAAAAAGAATGTGTTATTTAACTTGTTTTTCAAATAAGATAAACTGCCTGCAGTACCTAAAAACTTATCCTCAATAATGTAATTAATATCTAGTTCGGGTCTTTGAGTTTTAAAATATTGTTGAATTAATTCGTATTTATAATTTACTGTTAAATAAAACTTGGTACAACCAATGGCTAAAAATCTATCAATAATTTCTTCTACCATGGGCTTTTCGCCTAATGGAACTAAAGCTTTTGGGATAATGTTAGTTATTGGTTGTAATCGTGTGCCTTTACCTCCGGCCATAATTACAACAGGGAAATTATGAAGTTTTTTATTTTCTCTTTCTTCTGTTCCAAAAATATCTTCCCATAAGTAGAGGTTTACCAAATTTCCCGCACTATCAATAACAGGCATAAATTCAGCACGATGTTTTACCATTAAACTTTTAATTTCTGCAAAAGATTGGTTTGAACTTGCCACCGTAAGTTCATCAATATTTCGCAAAACTTTTTCTATCGGCGTTTCCAAAGGGATTTGTTTTACAATGGCTCTCTGTATATCACCAATACTAATTAAACTATAATATCTACCCTCTTTGGTTACGATTAAAAGTTTGTAATTTACCTCATCCATTTGCTTTACAGCCTCCAAAATGGAACTGCCATAAGCGATAGAAAGGATATTTGTTTGGTTTTGATTTTTCAATTTTTACTTGATTAAG